>JAFVVS010000042.1 GCA_017502025.1 Alistipes sp.
CGAGCGGTGTGGCGACAGCCGTACTCTCGGCAACATTGGCTATGAATCAGAGGGTTACAACATCGTTGGAAGGTATTATCGAAAACGATGTCGATAACTGCATTCGCAACCTCACCGAGATTGGTCGCTTGGGAATGAGCGAAACAGACGCTTTGATTTTGAAGATCATGACATCAAAATCAAATTGAGAATTGAGAATTGAGAATTGAGAATTAAAGATATCGCATCGCTTGAAAAGGCGATGCGATGTTTTTTTAATGCTTCTCGAAGATACTAAACTTACGCAGTCGAGGATTTCGACGGTCAAGGAGCAACCCTTCGAGCAGTAGCAGACCAAGTACTACCCACAATATCCAATAGAACTGCTCGTTATACTCGTCGAAGCGTAGCGTAGAGAGTTCCGATTTCTCCATCTTCTCAATCTCCTCGACAATCTCCGACAAGCCAAACTCGGCATTCGAAGCACGGATATATCCGCCATTACCCTTCTCGGCAATACTCTGCAACAGATCCTCGTTAAGGCGTGAAACAACCATCTCGCCCTTCTCGTCTTTGATAAATTCGCCACCAATCTGAATTGGCGCACCCTTTGGCGAGCCGATACCTATCGTAAATATGCGGATACCTCTTTCGGCTGCACGCTCGGCAGCTGCCAAAGCGTCGCTATCGTGCGCCTCGCCATCGGTGATAAGTATCATCACTCGGCTTGCCCCCTCACGCTGCGAGAAGGAGAGCGAAGCGAGGTCTATTGCATCGGACACATCCGTTCCCTGCACGCTGACCAACTCCGGCGATAGGCGTTTTGCAAAGCTACGAGCCATACGGTAGTCGGTGGTAATTGGCAGCTGCACCTTTGCCTCGCCGGCAAAGACAACCACGCCTACCCTATCCTGATGCATCTGCGAGAAGAGTTTATCGATGGCATAGCGAGTTCTATCCAAGCGGTTTGGTGTGAAATCTTCCGCCAACATCGAGTTCGACACATCGACCACAAACATCATCTCCACGCCCTCAGCCTTCTCCTCACGAAGTTTTGCGCCAAACTGTGGTCGTGCCGCAGCAAATACCAGAGCGGTATAGGCGAGGGCAAAGAGTATGAATTTGGTATGCACACGCCACGACGACACATCACGCAAGAGCGATTTGACCGTAGCGATATTACCGAAACGACGCAGATTGCGCTTGCGCAGCTGCAAGACCGCCGCAAATGCGACAATCATCACAGGCACTGCAACGAGCAACCACAGAAGATGAGGGTTTGCAAATCTGAACATTACGGTATGCGTTTTAGGATGATATATTTCACTACAAACTCTATCAAAAGCAGAGCCAACGCCCACAATACATAGAGCAGATACTCCTCGTGAATGTGGGTGATATCGAACTTCTCGACCTTTGACTTCTCCATCTTATCAATCTGCTGATAGATGCGCTCCAACGAGGTCTTGTCGGTTGCACGGAAGTAGTCACCACCCGTCTTTTCGGCAATTTCGCCGAGCATCTTCTCGTCGATTTCGACCTTCATATCCACGGTATAAACCTCACGACCTCGCTCGTCGAATACGGGATATGGAGCCGTTCCGTTGCGACCTACGCCAATGGTATAGACCTTTATGCCCTGCTCCTTCGCAATCTCTGCTGCGGTAAGCGGAGCAATCTGACCTCGATTATTCACGCCATCGGTCAAGAGGATTATAATCTTCGACTTCGAGTCGCTCTCACGCAAGCGATTGACTGCCGTAGCCAAGCCATTACCTATCGCTGTACCATCCTCGACCACGCCGCTACGCAGGCGACCAAGCAGAGTCTGCAACGACGACTGGTCGGTCGTAAGTGGCGACTGCGTAAATGCCTCGCCCGCAAAGACAACCAAACCGATGCGGTCGCCCTGGCGGTTGGCGACAAATTGCGATGCCACCTCTTTGGCTGCCGTCAGGCGGTCGGGCTGGAAATCTCGTGCAAGCATCGAGCCCGAGATATCGACCGCCAAGACGATGTCGACACCCTCGGTTTCGGTCTTTGTTTCGTGCTCCACCGACTGAGGGCGTGCCGAAGCGATGATAATCAACGCCAACGCAATAGCTCGCAATACCGCCGGCAAGTGGCGCAGATAGTAGCGCAGAGTGCGAGGTGCCGAGCGCAACGAATCGGCAGAAGAGATGACAATCGAGGCTCCGCCCTGCAATGAGCGCCACACATAGTAGGCTACCCACAACGGCACAACCACCAAAAGCCACAATATTTTAGGGTTTGCAAACTCCATCTTCTACCAATTTTTCGAGCCCCTAACCAGCACACCCTTCTTCTCTTTCAGTTTATCCTGCGTCTTATCCTCCTCCGCCTGGATAGCCTGCAACAACGCCTCTTGCTGCTCGGGAGTCATCGCACCCTCGGGGCGTTGTCCGCCCTGCTGTTGCTCATCCTTACCCTCCTGGTTTTGAGGTTGTTGCTGATTTTGCTCGTTTTGCTGATTTTGGTTATCTTGTTGATTATCTTTGTTATCCTTATTTTGGTCTTGGTTTTGGTCTTGATTCTGCTGTTGCTGTTGTTGCTCCTGCTGCTGAATCAGACGCTTGGTGAAGGCATAGTTGAACTTCGCATCCTCATCGTTCGGATTGCAACGCATCGCTTGACGATATGATGAAAGCGCCTCCTTATATTTCTGTTGTGCAAACTGCGTATTTCCGAGGTTGTATGCCACCTCGCCACGCTCTTTTTCGGTACGGGTCGAGTCGCCCACAATCGAAAGCAGAGTCTTCTCCGCCTTGTCGTATCGCTCGGTGCGATATAGTGCCGAAGCAAGGTCATACTTCGCCTCGAAGCAGGTGCTATCGTGTTGCAACGCCCTCTGGTAACTATCTACACTCTTCTCGAAGTGCTCACGACGGAATTGGCGGTTACCACTACGCACCAAACCTCGCTCCTTCATCTGCTGTGCCGACACCTCACCGCAAACAAACAGCAACACAACGATTGCCAGATATTTCGCTATTGCTCTCATTGTTTTGCCTCCTTCTCGTTTTTGGTTGGCTCGTCTTCCTCCTCCTCGACCACCTCAACAGGTTTGGTCTCCTCGACAAAGTGGTATGCCTTGTGGTAGGCGAGTTCGTTCTCCTCCGCCTCGGGCGTAGCCTTGGCAAACTTCACCAAATCGGCATCACGCAACACCGAGAGCAAGTTCATCTTCTGCTTCTGCTCGATTTCTACTGTACGCAGAGCGTCGTCAATCTCGTCGGTGGTCATCTCCATCGCTCCCACCTCGAAGCGACCCGCAAGATAGGTGCGCAAAATATCGCTCAGACCCGAATAGTAGAGTTTATGCTTATCGTTCTGCCACAACTTCTCGTTGTGCAACTTTTCGAGTGCCTCAATCGCTACAATATGTGCCGGCACAGGTGGTGCAGGCTTGAAGAGGTCGGAAATTCTCTTGCCTCGTTTGTGCAGATAGCGCACCATGAGATATATCGCCCCCGCAAGCAACAACGCCACCGCCAATGCAATTCCGAGATAGCCACCAAACTCCGCAAAGCGTAGTTTGAGGGTCATCTGCGGTTTCAAATCTCGCACCGTGGTCATCGTGGAGTCAATCTGGAAGGTATCGACAAAGAGATTCTCCTCTCGCTCGGCAAAGAGTGTATCGACAAGGTTTTTATCGACAAGCAGCACCTGTGCCTTGCCCATACGATAGATACCCTCGTCGAAGACCGCCATTTCGTAGCGTTTGCGCAGTCGCACTCGGCGACCCTCCTGCGAGAGAGTGTCGGGCGCAAAGTCGTGGATAACCTCGATGCACGGCTCCGCTTGCTCCGCACCATCGCTCTGCTTGAAGTCGAACGATGGGAAGATGATGTGTTGCATCACATCCTTCTCCACCTCGACCGTAAGGGTTACTCTGTCGCCAATCATAACCGTATCGGAAGAGAGGTGCGAAGTGATTGTCGGACGCTCAGTTTGAGCCACCGCCACCTGCACAGCCAACAAAGCCGATACATATATTATTATATAGCGCAAATGTTTCATCGCTGTTTGAACAATTTTATAAGTTCGGCAACATAGTCCGAGTCGGTCGAGATATCGGCAATATCGATGCGGTTATGCAACAACAATTCACGGGTCTTTGCCTCTCGCTCTGCCCACCTCTTGGCATAGTGGTCACGCACCACTTGTGATGCGGTATCGACCCACACCTTGCGAGCAGTTTCGGCATCTTGCAACTCCACAATACCCACATCGGGCATCTCCCTCTCACGAGGGTCGGACACCTTCAACGCAATAATATCGTGGCGTGCAGAGGCAATTTTCAGGGCATCGTCGAGCGCCTCGTCATCTCGCTTCGAATTCAGAAAATCGGACAAAAGGAAAGCCGTACAACGCTTCTTATTTACACCCGTAAGATAGCGCACCGCCTCCGAAATGGCTGTACCGTTCGACTCGGGCACAAAGCCCACCAACTCTCTGATAATGGCGAGGATGTGGCTGCGACCCTTCTTCGGTGGGATAAACTTCTCGACCCTGTCCGAGAAGAAGATGCAACCAACCTTATCTCCCGTCTGCGATGCGGAGAAGGCGAGTACGGCCGCCAACTCGGTGATGATATTCTTTTTGAGGAGGTCCGTTGTACCGAACATTCGTGAGCCACTGACATCGACCATAAGCATCATTGTCAGCTCTCGCTCCTCCTCATAGACTTTGATGTGTGGTTTGCGTGAGCGAGCCGTAACATTCCAATCGATATCTCGCACATCGTCGCCTATGCGGTACTCTCGCACCTCGGCAAACGACATACCACGACCCTTGAATGCCGTATGATACTTTCCTGCGAAAATCTCATTCGACAAACCACGAGTCTTAATCTCAATCTTTCGGACTCGCTTCAAGATATCGTTCTCGGTCTGCTCCACGCTACGCAACCATTAAGGTACAATCACATTGTTCAAAATCTCGGTGATGATATCCTCCGAGGTGATATTCTCTGCCTCTGCCTCGTAGGTCAAACCGATACGGTGGCGCAAAACATCGTGGCACACCGCACGAACATCCTCCGGAATAACATATCCACGACGACGGATAAAGGCGTATGCTCGTGCCGCCTTTGCCAACGAGATACTTGCACGAGGCGAGCCTCCGTAGGCGATGAGCGACTGCAACTTTTCGAGGTTGTACGACGCCGGCTCACGGGTTGCGAAGATGATATCCACGATATACTTCTCAATCTTCTCGTCCATATAGACATCCTCAACCACCTTGCGTGCCTTGACGATATCCTCTGGCGTGATAACCTTATTTGGCTGCGGCATTCCTGCACCCGAGAGGTTCATACGCACGATATCTCGCTCCTCCTCACGCTTCGGATAGGAGATCTTCGCCTTCAACATAAAACGGTCCACCTGCGCCTCGGGAAGTGGATATGTACCCTCCTGCTCCAATGGGTTTTGGGTTGCCAACACGAGGAATGGCTCCGGCAACTTGTAGGTGTTGTCGCCAATTGTCACCTGACGCTCCTGCATAGCCTCCAAGAGTGCCGACTGCACCTTTGCAGGCGAACGGTTAATCTCATCCGCCAGCACGAAGTTCGCAAATACAGGACCCTTCTTAACGGTGAAATCCTCCGCCTTCTGCGAATAAATCAGCGTACCCACAATGTCGGCAGGGAGCAAGTCGGGCGTAAACTGAATACGAGAGAAATCTGCATCGACAGCCTTTGCCAAAGTGGTGATAGCCAAAGTCTTTGCCAAACCCGGAACACCCTCCAACAAGATGTGTCCGTTGGACAAGAGTCCAATCAAAAGTGTATCGACAAGGTGCTGCTGACCAACGATAACCTTGCCCATCTCCGCACGCAGAGTATCCACAAAGAGGCTCTCACGCTCGATGCGCTCGTTCAACTCCTTGATGTTGATAATGTTGCTCATATCTCTTATTTGTTAATTTTCCTATCTGAAATAACGCAATGTCTTCGGTTTTATTGTGCCTGCTCCTCCTGCTCTTTGCGCAGACGAAGGAAGCAGTGGCGACATACAGGCTCGTAGGTATCCTTCTCGCCGAGCATAACGAGCTTCTCGCTCTTTGCCAAGCGGTGCGAGTGCTGTGCAGGGTTGCCACAATGTACGCAAATAGCGTGCACCTTATCGACATACTCGGCAATAGCCATCAATGCCGGCATAGGACCGAACGGCTTACCCAAAAAGTCCATATCAAGACCTGCCACAATAACACGCACGCCACGATTTGCCAACTCACGGCATACATCAATGATACTCTCATCGAAGAACTGTGCCTCATCGACACCCACAACATCAACCTCCGACGACATCAGCAAAATCTGCTGTGGCGACTCTACGGGCGTAGAGCGAATAGACGAGTGGTTGTGCGACACAACCTCATCTTCCGAATAGCGCACATCGATCTGTGGCTTAAAAATCTCTACTCTCTGATGTGCAAACTCCGCACGGCGCAAGCGGCGAATCAACTCCTCGGTCTTACCCGAGAACATCGAACCGCAAACCACCTCAATCCAACCCTTTTGTGTACAATTTTCCAAAAACATTGCTATACCTTTTTTATATTTTTTGCAAAAATACAAATATAATTGACAATTGACAATTGATAATTGACAATTAGAGGTATTTTTTTCAATGTTTCCCTTTTTGGGTACTGTTCATATTAGCGATTGGAGCAATTTTTGAATTATTTTCGGGCAAGATTTGGAAGTTTCATTTTTTTGCCATACCTTTGCACTCGCAAAACACAGGAACTCCATTTTAGAGTAAAGATACATCGCGGGGTGGAGCAGCTGGTTAGCTTGCCGGGCTCATAACCCGGAGGTCGGAGGTTCGAGTCCTCCTCCCGCAACTTAACGAGAGATAATCGAA
>JAFVVS010000043.1 GCA_017502025.1 Alistipes sp.
ATCCCTTTTCAAGGGCTTTTCCTCCTCACGGCTCGGCAAAGTGTGTAAACACCCTTTGCTCTCGCTCCGTAGCGTCGGTTACGCTTGCCCTCAAAATGCTCATTTACGCCTAGTAAACTCCGCTTTTTCGGGCTACGCAAGGTTGCGATTAAGGAGAGTGCAAAACAAACCGATTTGTTTTGCCGAGCCGCAGCAACCAAAAGCCTTCGAAGAAGGTTTAAGCCTTGAAATCCCTCTTGTTATACAACTTCCGACAAAAAGAGTGTGTCTAAAAAACTTTTTGGACACACTCTTTTTTTTAGTTTAAGTATAGATTTCTGATTGCACTATCGACATCCAACCACGATGAAAAGTTCGGTTGGATAACTATTGCGCCTTTGCGGTCGATTGCGCCCCAGCGGTCATCCTGAAACTGCACTACGGCAATACCTCTGTCGGACATCGCCTTTGCCGATTTGTATATAGGTGGCAGAAACCAATTTCCCGTATAGTCCAGGTAGCCCCAATACCCTGTTGCGTGGTCACGCACCTCCCAGAGGTCAATACCTTGATAGCGACCCTTTGCAATGCTGCGAATGGCACTATCGACATCCAACGACGATGTGAAGTTGAACAGAATAGCGGTTTTGCCGAGCGTGTTTATAGCACCCCAGAAGCCATTTTGCAACTGTACCACAGCCATACCTACCTCGGTGTTAAAAGATTTGGCATAGCGGAATGTTGGAGGAATAGCCCACAGACCGAAGCTGTTGAGATAGCCGTACAAACCTGTGCCAGGGTCTTCGGTCGCTTTCAAATGGTTGGCAAGCGGAGCGGTAATGCCGGCGGCCATAGTTGTCTGATTGAGGGCAGGGAGTAATCCGCACGAAGTACAAAGTGTTGTAGTGGCGGCAAGTAGTAAAAAGAGTCGTTTCATAGCTCTAACACTTTAAGGTCGAATACAAATATAAGAATAGTTTTTTGTATTCGCAATAAAAATGGCATAGAATGGGGCGAAATGGCATAAAAATGAGAGGAGCCGAAGTGTATCGGCCCCTCTTATTATATATATAGGTATAAGCTATCGGTACTGCAAGCCCTTAACTTCGGTCCAGCGACCATCCTTACCCACCTCGACAGGCGAGAACGATACATACCAGAATGGAGTAGAGTAGTGGAGCGGAGCCTCGATAAGGAGGGTGTTCCAACCCTTCTTCAACTTAATCTTTGCAGGCTCACGCATCCAGAACAACTGCTCGTTTGTCCAAGCCAAGTTCTGAATATCGGCGTACTTGTAGGTGCTGAAATGGTACGAGTACATACCAGGCTCCTTCCAAGGGGTTGGCGGAACGACAGGCTCGCCATTGATAGTGACCTTACCACCGGTCTCCCACTCGCCCTGCTCGCCAATGCCGGCCGAACGACGGGTCGAACGAGAAGGTGTTTCGAGCGACACCCAAGCGCTAATCTCACGATCCTCCTCAGAGTAAATCTCGGTTTTGAGGTAGGCGATACGGCTCTTGCCGGTGTCGCCCTCGTGTGCCTTTGCAAAGGCGTGGAGATTTACCGAGCCACCATAAGCCTTCTCCCACTTCATATCCTCCATCTTGGTGCCCTTTGCCGCAGGAATTGTCACCTGCCAAGGAATATGTGCGTTGGCTACCCAATGGCAATCAACATCCTTGAATTGGTGGTCACGATGGTAAGCCAACTTCTTCTCGAAGGCTACGAGGTCGTGGTGTCCCTGATTTTCAGGGCCCGGAATGAGCATATCGTAGGTGAGGTCATAGCCTTTGCCTCCTACCCAAGCACGCTCGGCGAATGGAAGCATCACGAGAGGCATACCATTGATAGGGAAGAGCTGCTCCTCCGAGGCGAGTCGAACATCGTTCCACAAGCAGAGGATGCCACCCAAAGCACGGTCTGTGCCCTTCTCGGCTGCACACATCTGGTGCAAGAAGTGGCGGTGCATATTGTTTACAGGGTTGCTGTGGTTGAGGTAGCCCATATACGAATCTACATACGGATTCTTGTAGGTCTTGTTCTCGGCGATGCTATTCTTGATAGCCTCGTTCCAAATCTGACAAACGGTGGTCGATGACGGCTTGATTCCCGGATCCCAAACGAGCGGAATGCGGTTGTGCTTTGCGAGGAACTGCTCGTAGTAGCGAACAAAACCCTCGGCATCCTTCATCTTGCGACGCACCTCATCCGAACCGAGGTGGATATAAGGGCAATCCTCGGCAGAAATCTCGGCAAAGAACTCGGCAAAGAGTTTGTCGAGAATCTTCATACCCTTCTCGCTCTCCATATAGCAACCGAAGATAGTCCAGAAGTATTGGCTGTGACCAGGGATGTCGAGCTCTGGGATAATCATCACGCCACGCTCCTTGGCATACTTAATCACATCACGAATCTCGTCGTAGGTGTAGAACTTGCCAGGGTTGCGAGCCGCAGGGCAGTACTTCGGATCGTTGAGCTGTGGGTAGCACTTGCTCTCGATACGCCACGCTGGGTTGTCGGTCAAATGCCAATGGAATACATTGAGCTTGTATGCCGAGAAGAGGTCGATATCCTTTTTGAGGTTCTCCACCGAGCGGAAGTTACGACCTGTGTCGTGCATAAAACCACGAATAGGGAATGCTGGGTAGTCCTTAATCTTTGCGATGCGAACCAAACCCTCCTCATCGTGGAGTTGTGCAAGGGTAGCCTTTGCCCAAACCAAGCCCTGTGCGGTCTTGGCACGGAGTACGGCTGTTGTGCCCTTGATTTCGAGGGTGTAACCCTCATCGGGAAGGTTGAGCGAAGCATCCACCTTGGCATCTACCTGCTCAATCTTGACCTTCTTCTTTCCTTTGTACGAAACCTCCACAGGGGTAGGAATCAACTCTTGTGCTGTAAGCACTCCTGCACAGCACACCATAACAAGGCAAGCGAGTGCAAATCTAAAATTCTTCATATTCTCTATTTTTTTTGGTTATTGTGGGAAATATTCTATTGGTGTTGTGGGCGGAGCAAGTCCTGCACAACCTTCACAGGCGAGAATGTAGAGATTGGCACATCCACAAATATGGTGTTCCACTTCGCCATTGCGCCATTCCACAAGCCCGGCAACTCCTGCGCACGCAACTCACGACCACCGCTCGACTTCGACGAGATAAAGCCGGTCTTTGGATCGGTGTAACCCATCAAATCGAACTTCTTGCCGTCAGCCTTGCGCACACCGCATACCAAATCAACAGGGTTGAAGTGGGTCGCCTCCTTCATCAAAGGCATATCCTCGGCAGAAATCTGGCTCGACTCGGCAATCTGCAACGACTGTGTGCCGTCGTCGTTCTTCACCCAGAATGGTCCACCACCAGGCTCGCCCTCGTTGCGTACCATACCGCAGACACGGATAGGACGGTCGAGCAATGCCTTTAACAACTCGGCATTGTACTCGGCAGGGAGCTTGGTGCAGAGCCTCTTCTCTACAAACTCGGCAACCTCGGCAAGGTTTGCTGCACCCTCGTTCAATGCCTTCAAGTGGGCAAATGCTTGCGCTTGGAGGTTGAGCAATACGCCAGCCAACGCCTTCTTGTAGCGAATGGTGTCGCCACGCAGAGCATCGGTTGTTACATTGTCGATATTCTTAACGAAAATCACATCCGCCTCGATGTCGTTGAGGTTTGAGAGCAACGCTCCGTGACCCGCAGGGCGGAACAAAAGCTTACCCTCGTCGGTGAGGAACGGAGTGTTGTCGGGATTTACTGCGATAGTGTCGGTCGAAGGCTTCTGCTCCGAGAAAGAGATGTCGTAGCGGATGCCGAACTTCGCCTCGTAGTGTGCTACACGCTCGTCAAGCAGAGCCTTGAATGCAGCCTTATGCTCTGGCGATACGGTGAAGTGAAGGCGAGAAACGCCCTTCGATGCGGCGTACTGTGCGCCCTCCATCAAGTGCTCCTCGATAGCTTTGCGAGCACCCTCCTCGTAGTTGTGGAATGTAACCAAACCCTTTGGTTTAGCACCGTAGTTAAGACCTGCCTTGATGATTGCCGAAACGACAGCCTTGTCGTCTGCGAAATCTACGCCCGTAGCCTTCAACTCCTCGTAGAAGGCGAACTTCTCGATATTCTGCAAGAGGGTGTCGATGCCCTTACCTCGCTTGTCGTCGTTCACAAACTCGAACAACTCCTTAAACATACGGGTTGCCGCACCCGACGCAGGTACAAACTTTACCACTTCGAGCTGCTCGGCAACTGCGTCGTAGTATTTTACGGCGTTGTCGCACTGCTCCTCGGAGAGTATGGTGATACCATCCTCGGGCGAAGCCGCCTTAACAACTTCGAGCGACGGAAAACCACGCTTAAATGCCTCGATTTGAGCCTCTACTTGCGCCACGGTCAAGCCGTGAGCTTCGATTTCGTGAATCTGATTTTCGTTAAACATAATGGTTGTAGTTTTTGGTTTTAAGTTCATAATTTTCCAAAGATAGCAATAAAATTGCTAATAGTCAATCGAAAAGAGGAATTTTTTACTGCACCACCAACAAAATAGTTTTTGGGGTTACTATTCTACGCACTTTTTTGTATCTTTGCGTTATGGAGTTGACAAAATATACAAGACGCCAAAGCGTCGAGGTTAAGATTGGAGCGACCACCATTGGTGGCAACAACCCGATTGCGGTGCAGTCGATGACAAATACCGCTACTGCCGATGTCGAAAAGAGCGTGGCACAAATCGAGCGCATCGCCGATGCCGGTGCGCCTATCGTACGCCTTACGGCACAGGGCAAAAAGGAGGGCGAGGCCCTATGCAATATTGTTGCACAGGTGCGCCGAGATGGCTATCAGACTGCGATTGTGGCAGATATACACTTTGTTCCCGAGATTGCATCTATCGCTGCCGAGTCGGTCGATAAGGTGCGCATCAATCCGGGCAACTACCGCACAAGCGGTGGCGAGTTGGAAGCACTCATTGCAAAGTGCCGCAAGCGTGGAGTGGCGTTGCGTATTGGTGTCAACCACGGCTCGTTGGCTCGTCATATAGTCGACCGACTCGGCGACACTCCTGCGGGAATGGTCGAGTCGGCAATGGAGTTTTTAAGAATTTGCGTCAATGAGAATTTCGACCAAGTCGTAGTGTCGATGAAGTCGAGCAATACCCGAGTTATGGTGCACGCCTACCGCCTTTTGGTCGAGGCTATGGAGCGTGAGGGTATGGCGTTCCCTATCCACTTGGGCGTTACCGAGGCCGGCAACGGCATCGAGGGTAGAATTAAGAGTGCCGTGGGTATTGGCGCATTGTTGGCGGATGGCGTGGGCGATACAATCCGTGTGTCGCTGACCGAAGCGCCCGAGAACGAGGTGCCCGTAGCGCAGATGTTGGTCGAACATTTCCAAAATCGTGAGGGAGAGTTCGAGGTCAAGCACCCCGAAAAATACTCTCCATTTGAGTATCGTCGTCGCACTTCTGCTCCGATTGTGGCACATAGCGAGATTTCCGATGAATATGTCGTTGTCGGTGCAGTGAGTGGCAATCCTACTGCCGAGTGGCGTTCGGCAATTCTCAATGCCGAGCACGACAAACCCGTAGTTATCCGTCGCAAGTACGACGGCTCTGCCGAAGAGGTGGCACTCCGTGCCGCTGCCGATATGGGACAACTCCTGCTCGACGGCTTGGCAGATGGCGTATGGGTGGATGCAACGCATATTTCGGAGGAGGAGTTGCACATCATCGAGTTGATGATTTTGCAGGCGGCACGAGCAAGATTTTCGCATACCGAGTATATCGCTTGCCCTTCGTGCGGTCGCACGCTCTATAATATCGAACAGGCGTTGGCTGATATCAAGGCTCGCACCTCGCACCTCAAAGGGTTGAAGATTGGCGTTATGGGTTGCATCGTAAATGGCCCTGGCGAGATGGCTGATGCCGACTATGGCTATGTCGGTGCCGGTGCCGGTCGCATTTCGCTCTACAAGGGCAAGGAGTGCGTCGAGCGCAACATCCCACAAGAGGAGGCACTCGAACATCTTATCGCTCTAATAAAAGCCAACGGAGATTGGAAGGAAAAGATTTAGGGTCGTTAGAGGCGTTAGGGTCGTTAGGGGCGTTAGAGGAATTTTGAATTTTGCATTCTGCATTTTGCATTTTGAATTTTTATGGTAGTCCTACCACTTACATATTGGGGCTCGATTGAGCACTTTGCCAACCTCTTACAGGCGGGTGAGGAGGCGGTTATTGACCTTGGCGAGAACTATGTGAAGCGCTCGGAGCGCAACCGCACCGAGATTGTTACGCCTACGGGCGGAATGGTCTTGTCGGTGCCACTCGTGAAGGCAAATCGCCCACGAACACCTATGCATAAGATTCGTATAGACAACTCCAAGCGTTGGCAACACCAGCATTGGGTGGCGATTCTTTCGGCATACCGTTCATCGCCCTACTTCGACTATGTTGCCGACCGCATCAAGCCAATCTATGAGCGTGAGTGGGAGTATCTCATCGACCTCAATCGTGAAATTCTGCAAGCCGTATTCGACATCCTCGGCATCGAGCCGAAGCACCGCTTCTCGGAGCACTATGTCGAGCCGAGCGAGGCAACCGCAGACCTGCGAGATAAAAAAAGAGAGAGCAATTTCTGCTCTCCCCAATATTTCCAGATGTTTATGGATCGCACTCCGTTTGTCGAGAACGCTTCGATGCTCGATCTGCTGATGTGCGAAGGTCGTGAGGCTATTCAACTCTTGAATAGTTGCCAATTGTAAGCGTCATCTCGTCGCTCTTATCAGCCACACTCACCTTTATAGAGTTCGCACCCTTCAACTGCAAGGTATCGGTGCGGTATATTGTGCGTGCCACATTCTCGCACGCCACGGTGTCGCCATTTATGGTCAAGACAGGGCGACCGAGCGATGAATATACGGTCAGCACCTGCTTCTCCTCGGCACGAATATCTCGCTCCTTATCGGTGATGTGGAGTGTCGGCTGGCGACGGTTCCACTGCGACTTGTAGAGGTAGAAGAGGTTTTTGCGACTCTTGTGGTCGCCCGCTACAACGCCCGAGTTGCGCACGCCACGCACATAACGAGCCGAGCCCATATCGAACATCGAGTTGAGCCACACACCCCAGAACAGATCTTCATCCACCAAGTGCGAATAACCCTCGTGGAAACGCTGCTGACGAGCCTTTGCTGCCACGGAGTTGTTGCATCCCACGGCTGTTGCACTGCTAAATCGTACGCCATTGCTGCTCTCGCCATAGCATACCGCCTGGCGGAGATGATTCCACGAAGTGCGCAATGCTCCCTGCCACAAATCGAGGTCGGTAATCTCGCCACTATGCCAACCCACTGCCTGTTGCCAAACAATCAAATCGGTGATAAAGTTTATCTCGCCATCCTGGTTGCTCAATGCTACCGTAGGGCGTGATGAGTCGAGTTTCTTGGCGGTAGAGTTGAGCTTGCGTATATAGTCCATCTGCTGCTTGGAGTTGCCACGCAACATCGAGAATACGCCCCACATCGCCACCGATGGGTGGTTGATGTTCTGCAAGACAATCTCGTGCAACTGCTGCACGCCATTCATCTCGAAGCGAGGTGTCGAGTAGTAAGGTATATCGCTCAAAAATGGCGCACGCACAAACGGAAAATCTACCCACGCCACCATTCCGAGGCGGTCGCACTCATTGTAGAGGTGCTGCGAATGAGGTCCCACCATCGAGCGCACGGCATTTGCGCCCATCTCACGAACGAGAGCAAGGTCGGAGTTTATCTCCGCCTTCGACACTGCATTTCCCTTCGGCATTCGGTCGTGTCCGAGCAGTACGCCACGCACACGCACTCGGCGACCATTTATCGTGAATTTCTTCTCCGCAGTAACCTCGATTTTGCGGAAGCCGGTCTTGACCTCTACTGCCTCATCGCCCACCGTAACTCGCACCGTATAGAGTCGTGGCGAGCCGAGCGACCACAACTCCGCATTCTCGATTGTGAATGGCACAGAGAGCAGATTATCGTCAATCTTCGCCTTCACCGTCTTCGACAACGACACATAACCATCGGGCGCAAGAAAATCGACGGTTACATTGTGCGAGGAGTCCTTCTTGCCGAGCAGTGCGATATCCACCTTGCCCGAAACTCGCTCCTTCGACACCTCGGTCTGATGCACCATAATACCCTCCGTACCGTAGTAGAGAGGCGATACGGTGGTCTTCTCGGTTACGATAAGCTCCACATCACGATAGATTCCGCCATAGCGATTTTCCTCTGTCGAGGTCGGCAGAACATCGTTGCGCATAGCGTTGCTCACCGCCACCAAGAGGGCGTTGTTGTAGCCATACGCCACCTTGTCGGTAATCTCGAATGCGAAGGCGGTGTAGCCGCCATAGTGCTCGCCTATGTGGCGACCATTTACAAAGACATCGGCAACGCTTTGCACTCCGTGGAAACGGAGGAAAACCCTTTTGCCCTTCCACTCGGCAGGCACAAAGAGGGTGCGCTGATAGTTTGCCGAGGTTTGGAGGTAGGTGCCATTGCCCACAAAGGCATCGAGATTCCAAGTGTGCGGCAGAGCAATCTCACGAGCGTTGTCGCTCGAATTCTCCTCCGCATAGAAGAACTTCCAACCGCTATTTAGCGAGTATATCTCTCGTGCCGAAACGGTCGAAACGACGCTCAACACGAATGCTATGTATAGTAAAATCCTCTTCATAATAACAACTTTGCAAATGCAAAGTTAGCAAAAAACGGAAAACGGAAAGCGGAAAACGGAAAACTTTTTTGCTTTTGCGCCAAAAATAAAGGCTATTAACGGCAAGTAACGGCTATTAAGGGCTATTAAGGGTGGGCGCAGAAAAAACAGACAAACCTTACTAGCCTTTACTAGCCCTTACCAGCCCTCGTGGGTATTAAAAATCATACCCTGCAGTAGGGAGTGGCATTTAATGGCATTCGGGCTTACGCCCTTAATGGCATAGAATGGCATTTAATGACAGCGCAGTCGGCAACTGCTTAATGACAAGTCAGTTTTTTGTTATTAAATGTCATTCAGAGAGCGTTAGCGAACGCATGCCATTCGTTGCCATTCAATGTCATCCGAAAATATGCCGACTAATTTTTCTCTGCCCCTATTGCAGAAAATGAAAAATTATTTCTAAATTTGTAGTGCAATCTGCGGGTTGCAGACATATTTGATGAAAGTGTATTCGCTTTTATCCTTGAATGGAAATCTGGTAAATTTCAATTACAACAAGGAGAGCAACACACTCGTCACCGTGTATTGGTGTATTGGCACTTTCGTTGCCCTATACCTGCCAATACGGGTGTGGGGTATTGTTTATTTGTTGTAAGGGCTTACCAGAGCCTCCATTCAGATAAACAAGAATCAACCTCACACTTTCTTTTTTATAGAACCGCACATTCGGGGTTGGTGGGCAAGAGAAACTTATAACAATGAAGAGACTTTTGCTTCGTATTATATGCTTTTTGAAGGGAAGAAAGAGCGAAGAACCAAGCAAAGATGCTAAAATTTCCTTCATAGGGAGTTGGAGATTGATATCGCTTGTCGATTCGCAAGGCGAGAAACATCATCCTCATTGGAAGGAGGTCTGGTCATTTGCAGCAATGGACGAGAGCGAGACAAATGGTATATATGCTTGCGACTACATCAATTTACACTCAATAATCGGCAAATGGGTATTGGATAGTGGGCGGTTGAGATTAGTTCGCAACGAGCACGAGAATGAATATACTATTGTAGAGCTATCAGACAAGAATTTAACTCTAAAAACAACCATTTGCAACGACAAAGAGAGGCTTATATTTCAAAAAGTTGTATAGCCGATTTTTTAGAGGCGACCACGCAGATTGATTTGTGTGGTCGCTTTTTACGATACAAACGCTCCCAATTCCAAAATAATTTGCTAACTTCGTGCAGTTATTTAAGACTTTTTACGGATGAATTTTTTTGATATTCTAACCCTTATCGCCCTCGTGTGGGCTGTAATCAGTGGCTGGCGAAGCGGTTTTGTGTCGCAGTTGCTCGGTCTGTTGGGCATAATTCTCGGAGTGGTGCTCTCGGTGCGCTATGGTGCTGCCGTGGGCGCAATGTTCCATATCGATGCCCGATTTTCGGCCGTTGCAGGTTTCCTTATAACCTTTGTTGTGACCCTTATCTTGGCGACCATTCTTGCCAAAACCATCGCACAAGTGCTCTCGTTCATAGGTTTGGGCTGGATAAATACCCTGCTCGGAATAGTGCTTTCGATTGTTAAAGGGTTGTTGGTGTTGAGCCTGCTCTATGCTGCGATTTATGCACTGAATGCCAATTTGCAATTCCTCGAACTGCAATACTTCGACAACTCGATATCGTTCGACCTTGTGCGCAAGTGCGCCGAGCCGTTGTTCAACTTCTGGAACGAGGCGAAGCAGGCAGTTCTTTCACAAACCCCAAATGCGTAGCCGATGCAGAGTATTGAAGGATTGGTAATGCGTGCCACAGGCAGTTGGTACGAAGTCCTGCACGAGGGCGAGGTGTTGCGTTGCCGTATGCGTGGCAAGTTGCGCTTGCGAGGTGTTCGTTCGACAAACCCCGTAGTGGTTGGCGACACCGTGCATTGCGAGTGTGGCGAAGATGGCGAGTGGGTGATTGTAGATATCGCACCACGCCACAACTACATCATTCGTCGAGCATCGAACCTCTCGAAGGAGTCGCACATTATAGCCTCGAACATAGACCGTGCAATGTTGGTCGTAACGCTCGTAGAGCCTGTTACGGCAGTCGAATTTATAGACCGTTTCCTCGTTACCTGCGAGGCATACAAAGTGCCTGTAACCATCCTCTTGGCAAAGATTGACCTCTTGCAGGATAACCCCGAGGCGGTGGCGGAGTTCCACCGTGTGTATGAGGGTGCCGGCTACGAGGTTATCGACATCTCGGCAACCCAAGGCATTGGCGTAGAGCGTGTAAAGGCGATGTTGTCGGGCAAGACAACGCTCCTTTCGGGCAATTCGGGCGTCGGAAAATCGACCTTGATAGGTGCAATAGACCCTACGATAGAGATTCGCACGGGCGAGATTTCCGACTCGTTCCACAAGGGTAAGCATACTACCACCTTCTCCACGATGTATCGCACCGCCGATGGTTACATCATCGACACCCCCGGCGTGAAGGGCTTTGGTTTGATTGATATCGACGACAAGGAGTTGTGGCACTACTTCCCCGAGATGATTTCGAGGGCTGGCGAGTGCAAGTTTTTCAACTGCACCCACACCCACGAACCACACTGCGCCGTGATTGAGGCGGTGAAGCGTGAGGAGATAGCCTTCTCTCGCTACGAAAGTTACCTGAAAATACTCGATGAAGATGACAAATACCGAAAATAATCTCTCGCTTGACGAGTTGCGTGAGCGCATCGAATACCTCTCCTCGTTCTTGTTGGAGAGCCGTATCGAGACGCTCAATCGTGCGCTCGATATGCGTACCGAGTATCTGACCGTGATGACCGAGAATATGTTCCACGCCCAGAATGCAAGTGCGATTGTGCGTCACTGCGAGGCGTTTGGCGTGCAGAATATCCACACGGTCGAAGATTTATGCCCATTTTTGCCTACGCTCAATATTGCACTCGGCACGGACAAGTGGATAGATGTGAAGCGTCACGCCACGACTGCCGATGCAGTGAAGGCTCTGCGTAGCGAGGGTTATCGCATCATCGCCACCACACCTCACCACCAGAGTTGCACGCCCGAGACCTTCGATGTTACGAAGGGTAAGTTTGTGCTTGTTTTCGGCACCGAAAAGACAGGTGTGTCGGAGGAGATTATGGCGGAGGCGGATGAGTTTTTGCAGATTCCGATGTGCGGAATGGTCGATTCGCTGAATGTGTCGGCTTCGGCTGCTATCCTTATATATATGCTCTCGCAGCGAATGCGCCTTGAATGCAACGATTGGCAACTTGCAGAGGAGGTGCGCACACGCATACTCTACGATTGGTATCGCTACGCCGTGAGGGATTCCGAGGCGTTGCTCGAACGAAAATACGGTACAAAATGAGGTTTTTAATTATCATACTGACGCTTCTGGCGGTCAGCTCTTGTTCGCAGACCCCGCAATATCGCACTGTCGATGGTGCGATGCTCGGCACCACATACCATATCGTAGCCGAAACAACGCTCTCGAATCAGCAGATTTTCGAGGAGATGCAACGCATAAACAGTGAAGCGATAGCCTCGATGTCTATCTTCAATCCGACATCGTTGCTCAGTCGCATAAACCGCAACGAAACCGACTCGGTGGATATCCATATTGCACGAAATATAGAGGTTGCATCGAAGGTCAATGCCCTAACCCCTCGCTACGATATTACCGTCAAACCTCTGGTCGATGCCTACGGCTTTGCTGCCAAAAATCGTGAGGCAAAACCCAATATCGACTCGCTTGTGCAGTTTGTGGGCTTCGGCAAGTTCTCGTTGCAAGGTAATCGTATAGTAAAGCAAGACCTACGCCTGCAAATTGACCTCAATTCGGTGGCAAAGGGCTATGTTGTCGATCTGATTGCCGAGTGGCTCGACGAGCAAGGCAGCGAAAACTATATCGTAGAGGTAGGAGGTGAGATTTGCGCCAAGGGCGTGAATGCCAAGGGTATAGCGTGGCGTGTAGGCGTGGATACTCCGTTCGACAATAACAATACTCCGGGCGCACACCAGCAGAAGGTGGTGCAGATTAGTGGTCGGGCACTCGCCACCTCTGGCAACTATCGCCGTTTCTACTACAATGCCGAAGGCGAGCGCATATCGCACACCCTAAACCCTCAAACAGGCCGTTCGCAGAGCACTTCGCTCCTCTCGGCAACAGTTATTGCACCTCGTTGCTCGGTGGCGGATGCGTTGGCTACTGCCTTTATGGCTTCTGACGAAAACGAAGCTATCGCACTTGCCAAGAGGCTGTGCGATAGCGTGCAGGTCTATTTCGTACTTGCTCCCGAGAGGGGCAAAGAGGAGTATCGTGAGTTCTCGACCCTCGCCGAGTAGAAAATCTATCTACATCCGAAACACTCAAACCAAGGATTATACAGATTCTCCTTGTTGTATTGTAGTGGCTTGTGGTCGGGTAGCGAATGGGTCTTTCCGCCCGCCTCTGCGAGTATCAACTCGGCAGCGGCTGTATCCCATTCGTAGGTCGTAGTGGTGCGAGGGTAGTAGTCTATCATGCCCTCTGCCATAAGGCAGAATTTGTAGGAACTGCCCTGCTCAACAACCTCTGCTTCGGGGTAAATCTTGCGCATCTGCTCTACAAAATCGGCAGTCTCGGCAGTTTGGTGCGAGCGAGATACCGCAATGCGAAATCTGTCGTGCGAGGCGGAAGCCAACGGCAACGCCTTTGCATTTTGGCGTATGGTATCGTTACTGTATGTGGCATTCTCGTCGGGTACGATGTCCTCCAACACCATTGCACCGCAACCTCGCTCGGCAAAATACATCTTACCGAGGTATGGAACATATACAATCGCTCCGACACACTCGTTGTCTGCCATCAGGGCGATATTTACGGTAAATTCGTTGTTTCCCTTGATAAATTCGATAGTGCCGTCGAGCGGATCTACCAGCCAGAACATATCCCAATTTTTGCGCTCATCGTAGAGCATCTCTCTGCCCTCCTCCGAGAGTATCGGAATACGGGTTTCGCCCAATACCTCCTTAATCTTATTGTGAGCCAATCGGTCGGCAATGGTCAGCGGAGTGTTATCCCTCTTGACCTCGATGTCGTACCTCTCTCTATTATTATAGACCTTCATAATCTCGGCTCCGGCACGCACCGCAGCATTGAATGCAAAAGGTAAAAGGTAGGCTCTCTCTTGTTGGTTTATCATAGCGCTCTTCGATTGTGGTTTCGCTGTCGGTTTTGGAGTATCGAAATCCCCTTTGCAGGGGCATTATTACCATACTCTCCTCCTTTGTAAAGATAGTGAATTTTTTTCACTCTTTCAATTAAATAGCGATAAAAATTCCGCAATATTGTGTCGAGCCGTATAAATATGCCCTTTTCCGTCACTACACGGCACGAAACATACAGAAAGAGACCGACTGTCACCATCGTAATTGCAGCGGAGATAAAAAGTAGCCAACTTCCCGATAGGTGGGCAGCAATAACTATTGCCATCGGCAATAGGATAGCCGTAAGAGCAACTCCGACCCCTCCTCTTTGCCACGCCAAAGCGTGGTCGGTGTAGAGTTGTAGAGCCCTCCC
The DNA here is from genome assembly GCA_017502025.1 of Alistipes sp. Classification (GTDB taxonomy): domain Bacteria; phylum Bacteroidota; class Bacteroidia; order Bacteroidales; family Rikenellaceae; genus Alistipes. Next base: position 14,206 of record JAFVVS010000043.1, read on the forward strand.
CGAAGGGTTGTGTAGCCCCTTTTCGAGGTGTGCCGAAGCTCCCACGACGCTCCGCAACGATATGGCGGTGGAGGAGTGTTGCGAGGCGATAAGATTGGCACAATAGGTTATTGCATCGGGCTCCACAATGCTTTCGCCCTGCAAGTGCAGAGTGTAGTCGTAGGAGGCAACCCTTTTGCCGATTTTCGCCGCTTGTTCCCGATGTTCTGTCGGCAAATCGACCACTACGACCCTGCGATAGGCACGGTGCCGTGAGCGGTACAACGCCCTCACGCCGTCAAGGTGTGAATGATTGACCCTGATAAGGTGGTAGCGAGGTATCAACTCGCCAAAGGTCGAGCGACTCCGTTCCAGGTCGGTAACGACGACCGCCTCACTGCGGGGATACTCCTCTTCGAGCAGTGCTACAAGCGGAGCCGTTGTCTCGGGGTACTCCACCACTGCCGACACACCTATGTGGGCAATGCCTCCACGCAACTGATGAACAAGCGAGGAGTGGTAACTGTTGCGCTGCCACGATACCACAAAAACTATCGCCCCGACAAGTGCTACGAGCGACAATAGAAAGAGTATAACGGAGATTAGTTGCATACTATTCGACATTTGTAGGAGTTAATCTGCTGGGCAAAGAGGGTTCGCTCCTCGGTCGTGAGGAGAGGGGCGCACGACCGTAGAGAGTAGCAATTTTGCACGGCGTGGAGCAGAAATGAAAATCGTTGATGCGATGCCATTTGTTGCAGTGCGTCTTTGATCTGCGAGGTCGAGATATTACCTCGAATAGAACATAGTGTCTGCAATGCTAAATATGCCACCTCCTTATCCTCCTCTTCGATGAGTCGTTGCAGGTGAGGCTCCGCATCGGCAATCGAAAAGTGTCCGCTAAGATAGATGCCCAACATCTGCAAATTCCTGTTTTGCGAGATGAGCAGTGGGGTATAGGCAATCGGCGCACCATTGCGACGCATAAGTTGTGTCAGCAATGCCGCCTCCAAAAGCGTTATTGGCTCATCGAATTTAGCTATGTAGTGTATAGCTCGGTCGGGACGAGCCGATACGAGAGTTGCCATTGCGCAGAAGCGAGTGTTGCGATCCTCCTCCCCGATATATGCTTCGGCCTCTTCGGCAATGAGAGTGTGACTCATTGCGGATAATTTGGAGAGTAGGCGAGCCTTAGCTGCCCCCTTCGAGTGGCGTATCCGATAAATGAGAACATACTCTATCTCGCACACCTCGACAATCAGAGCAAGGCGGTAGAGCGCATATCCATATATCTTTTCGGCGATAAAAATCACCGAATCGACCATTATATCGCTCGGAAATCGCAGTCGCAGTGCCCGCATCTCCTCGTCGCTCGGCTCCTCCTCCGCCATAATAAGATTGGAGATGCGCCACACACATCGAGCCACAGCGTAGTTGCGCAGCCGCTTGTAGGTGCTATGTGCCACCTGTGTTACTGTTGCAGCCAATGGCAGCGCAAAAGCTATCAATATCGCCTCGTTTGTCATACCAACTCCTTGTGTTGAGTAGATACTTTGCAACGCAGTCGCTCGGGAGCTACGGGCATCGTGATAAACTGATTAACCCCCTCTTCGAGCAGAGCCGTAACCGTCTCTTCGGAGAGGTCGTGCGACAACACAAAGATTTGAGGAGTTGCGCCACCTTGCCGAATTTGAGCCATCGCATCCGTGCCATTCATAAACATCCGCACATCGTCGGTGAGCAGTAGGTCGCACTTGGTTGTCTGGCAGATGCGAAACAACTCCTCCCGAGATGCCGAAGGCACGAAGAAGGCATTTACATTGGTGAGTAGCCCTCTGATCAAGGCTCGGAACTCGGCACGAAGCGAGTGGATAACAATTTTTCTCATCGCAAAAAAGAATTTTCGCCCGATATAGAGCCAAAAATATGCCAAAATAACTATCTTTGCTCCAAATCTTGGTCGTATGGATATAGCACAGCAAAAACGCAAAGAGAATATCGCCGAATACATCTTGTATTTGTGGCAGTTGGAAGATCTGTTGAGAGCCTTGCAGTTCTCGCCCGAGGCAATCTATGCAACACTCGTCAAGCCTCGTCACCTCGACTCGCAACAGGAGCAGTTGCTCTTGGCGTGGTATATGGATATAGCCCATCTGCTCGAACAGGAGGGTAAGGAGAAGTCGGGACACCTCGACCACACCTTGCACCTCATCTCCGATCTGCACGATCTCCACTTGCGATTGATGAATCAGCAGGAGATGGATGTGATGTACCGCCAGCGATATACCGTTCTTACGCAGTACCTCCCTACATTGCGCTCGCTCCTCGGCAAGGAGAGCGATATGAGCGATACAGAGCTCTGCTTCCGTGCGCTATATGCCGCAATGCTCTACCGCATAAAGGGCGAGGGCGAGAGTGTGGTTGCCGATACTCTCGAAGTGATTTCGCCATTTATTGCAACCCTCACCGACTACTTCCATAAGGTCGAAAAGGGCGAAATAGACCTCTTTAAGGAGTAATTTCGAAAAGGAAAGTGGGCGAAACTACCCGATTTTTCGATATTTTTTGAAAAAGGTTTTGCAAAATCGAAAAAAGGTTGTACCTTTGCACCTCGCATAGGGAGATTATGCGCTTAAATAAGAGACTAAAACAATAAAAACGATACAATTATGGCAATGAAAAGAACTTACCAGCCATCGCGCCGCAAGCGCATCAACAAGCATGGTTTCCGTGCTCGTATGGCTACTGCAAACGGCCGCAAGGTATTGGCTGCTCGTCGAGCAAAGGGCCGCAAGAAGTTGACTGTTTCGGATGAGGCAACTTTCAAGTACAATTAATCAGTAATTACTTACGATTAAATATAAAGGAGTGCAATTGCACTCCTTTATATTTTTGTGGAAAATCGTTCTGGTGAGTTCTTTTTGCACAAGTCGTCGGATAGCGAGTTCCTCACATACGCCAATAGGGTCGTTAGGGGCGTTAGGGTCGTTAGAGGTGTTAGAGTTTTAATAACTACTCACTCCTCACTAAAATCAAAGCCGAGTCAAACGACTCGGCTTTGCTTTTATCCAATCGGATTGAAATCCTCTTTGGTTACGCCATAAATCGGGCAAGTCCAATCTTCGGGAATATCCTCGAATGCTGTTCCGGGTGCGATGCCGCTATCGGGGTCGCCTACTGCCGGATCGTAAATCCACGCACATACTGTGCAAACATACTTTTTCATAAAATCAATGTTATTATAAAATTAAAAAATACCTTTAATCTATCTCTTATTTTTTGCGGTGTTCCACCGCATTTACAACTCTACCCACCCCTAAATCCCCTCCGAGGAGGGGACTTGGTCGCAGAATAAATTCTGCTCCGAGTGCTGTAAAGAATGGTTATGCGTTTCGTTTTTCTACCGAAAAACGGGGTAATAGTGTCTCCTTGCGGTTATGTCACAGCATTTACCTCCCACTATCGTACTGCAATCTCCGACGAGCCAATAAGGTTGCCATCCATATAGATTGCCACCTTGTAGGTGCCAGGGATAAAGCCGCTACCCTTATAGTAGATACTTACATCCACATCCTCGTTCTGATAGTCGACCTCACGAGATGCCGAATAGCCCTTGTTTGTGCCCTGGTACGAGAATGTAGGCATTGCATCGGTCGAGAGCAGATAGCCGTCAGGCGAGGTGATGCAGAGGTAGATCTGGCGATTGCCTGCCTTTGCCAACTCGTTGGCTCCTACGGTGAAATCGACACGCAGAGTTGCGGCATTCTTCACACGAGAGATAATCTTGTCCGAGGCGTTCAACGCTACGAGTGTGATATCTCTTGCACGGAGTACCGAGCCCTGTGCAACCTTGTTCTGCAACTCCGAAGCCTTCTCCTCGGCAACATCGGCACGCAACTTCTCGGTCGAAATCTCCTTGCGCAACGATACATTCTCGCCGATAACCTTCTTATTTACGGTGTTGAGCGAGTCAATCTGGCGAAGGTAGTTCTTCATCACGGCACGCAGAGTTCCCACCTCCTTCTGGTACGCCTTAATCTTGTTGTAGTTGAGGCGACGCTCATATTTGAGCTGCTCGACCATCTCCTTAGCCTTCTCCAACTGCGCAGCGATGGTGTCGTTCTGATATTTCAGACCATCGTACTCGACTATCAAGGAGTTGAGGTTGCTCTGAATGGTATCTCGGTCGGCCTGCAACAGGGCGTAGTCCTGCTGTTGCTGGCGGTTGAGGTTGAAATACAAAACAGACAAACCTGCCAAGATGATTGCCAACAGAATAATCACAACACGGTAGCCTCGAAGCGACTTTTTGATCGCCTCGTTCTCCTCTCTTTCGTAATCGTAACCCTCCTCAGGGTTGTATTCGTACTTGTTCTCTTCCATAGTTATAATATATTTTACGCAAATATAGTAATTTGTTTTTAGTTTTTAGTTCTCCGCTTTCCGTTTTCCGCTATTTTTGATGTTAGAGGATGTTTTAACCCTTCGTATCGGCGGAGGTAGGCTCTGATTTCGCCCACTCGCACCGGCGAGGCGAGCATCACGGGAATCTTATTCTCGTCGTTGGTTATCCAGATCGAAAACTCCGTACCATCGGTAAACGAGAACTCCTCCGACGAGCCTATTGTGCAGGCAAACTTCATCGTGTCGAACTTGCCCAACTTCGGCACCTTCAACTCCTCACGGCCGATAAAGCGGTAGCGAAGGTGGCGGATAGTATCCTCCAACACCATATCGAGTTGTCGATGTTCGCCCACTCGGAACGACTCCAAATCGACCGAGCGAAGGTTGAAATAGAGCGATACGGCATCCATACTCTCTTTCGTGAGTGTCATACTCTTCTCTCGTGGAGTATTTTGTCGCTTCTGCGACCAGGTGTACACCTTCATCGAATCCCAATCGTAGCGGTAGTGGCTGCGAAAGGTGTAGTTATCCTCCTTCAAATCACTCTCGAAGCGCTGTGTGCGCAGTGTCTGCTTGTCAACCCATATATTATAGGTGTCATCCATATCGAAGAACCAGCGGAAGAAGGGGAGTGTGCGACCATTGCCCGTAACACGATAGACCTCCTTGCCATTGAGGGTATCAAGGCGTGTCGAAACCGTCACCTCGCCCGCCTCGATGTTGGGCACTAACTTGGCACGATAGGCTGCACGATAGTAGAGTTCCTCGCCCTCGTGGTATCGTTGTGCCGAGGCGGTTGCCACCCCCGTAACGAGCAACAACGCAAATATCACGCCCTTTATCAACTTGTTCGCACTCAACATCTCTCTATCGAAACGCTCCTCTGTGGTAAATTATTATGAAATCTCCGAAAAATCGGTCTTATGCTCGGGTGCATAGCGGTCACGCAACTCTCGCAATGCTATATGCTCGGGGTGCGAAAGCTCGGCATCTATGCCCAAGAGCTGAATTGCCAACTCCTGTGCCAACTGCAAAATCTGATGGTCGTAGGTCGGGTTGGCAATCTTCAAGTCGAACGCCTCGCCGCTCTGCATCGTGCCGTTTATATCGCCTGCACCTCGCAGTTTGAGGTCCAGCTCCGCTAACTCGAAACCATCGGTTGTCTGACACATCGCCTCCAATCGCTTACACGACTCCTTCGACAACTTCTCGTCGGACATAAGCACGCAGTAGGACTGCTCAGAGCCACGACCTACACGACCTCGCAACTGATGCAACTGCGCCAAGCCGAAGCGCTCTGCCGACTCAATAACGATAACCGTAGCATTCGGCACATCCACACCCACCTCGATAACCGAAGTTGCGACCAAGATGTGCGCTTGCCCATTTTTGAACTCCTCCATCGCCTGCTGCTTCGCCTCGGGCTTCATCTTGCCGTGGCACACCGCAACTTTGTATTTCGGCAGCGGAAAATCTCGCACAATGGCATCGAATCCCTCCTGCAACGAGAGGTAGTCCATCTTCTCGGACTCGGCAATAAGCGGATAGACCACATACACCTGTCTTCCTCGTGCAATCTGCTGACGCATAAAGTTTTGCAGAGTCAGTCGCCCCGACTCGTAGTAGTGGTAGGTTTTAATTGGCTGACGACCAGGCGGCAACCCCTTGATTATCGATACATCCAAATCGCCATATAGGGTCATTGCCAAAGTTCGAGGAATTGGCGTAGCGGTCATCACAAGGATATGCGGCGGTTGGGCATTCTTGGTCCATAATCTCGCCCTCTGCTCCACGCCAAAGCGGTGTTGCTCGTCGATAATCACAAGTCCGAGGTTTGAGAACTGCACCCTATCCTCAATCAGGGCGTGCGTTCCCACCAAAATATCTATCTCGCCCGCCTCCAAAGCGGTCAAAATCTCTCGTCGCTCCTTTGTCTTTGTCGTACCTGTCAAGATTGCGATGCGCACCGGCACACCCTCGCACATCTTCGATATCGAGGCGTAGTGCTGGCGTGCCAAAATCTCGGTCGGCACCATCATACACGATTGGAAGCCGTTGTCGCCCGCCAACAACATCGACAACAACGCCACCACTGTCTTACCGCTACCCACATCGCCCTGCAAGAGTCTGTTCATCTGAACGCCCGACACCGTATCCTTGCGGATATCTCGCACCGCCTCCTTCTGACCTTCGGTCAAGTCGAATGGCAACTTCGTGTGGTAGAAGGTGTTGAACTTATCGCCCACCTTCGGGAAGAAGAAACCATCCCTGCGCCCCGTGCGCTCCGAACGGCGTGACTGAATGTTGAGCTGAATGCCGAACAACTCGTCGAATTTCAAACGATATTGCGCCTGTCGCAACTTCTCTGCCGACTGCGGAAAGTGGATATTGTAGAGCGCCTCTTCGAGCGACATCAAACCATATTTGCGAACGATGTAGTCGGGTAGATACTCGTTTATGTGGTTGCGCACAACGCCCCACAACGAGCAGACGATATTGTATAAACCCTTGCCACCAAGTGTGGTCGAGATCTTCTCGGTCGAGGAGTATATGCCTTGCAAACCGCTCTCTACCTTGCGTGAAAGGGCCTTTTCGACAATCTCAATCTCGGGATGCACCATCGAAAACTCGCCACGGAAGAACGAAGGACGACCAAAGACGATATACTCACGATTAGGCTCAATAACCTTCTCTATCCACTTTATGCCCTTAAACCATATGAGCTCCACTCTGCCCGTCTCGTCGGCACAATAGACCGAGAAACGCTGCTTTCTGCCCTCGCCGGCGAAAGATTTGCCGATAACTCGCACCCTCAATTGAATAAATGCCGAAGTATTATCCTCCGTCACCTCCCTCACCTTGTATGTGCGTGAGCGATCTATATACCTAAATGGGAAGTGGTAGAGCATATCACGCATAGTGACAATACCAAGCTCCTTTTCGAGTAACTTGGCACGCACCTCGCCTACGCCCTGCACAAACTTTATCGAATTATCGAGAAGATTTCCCATCGCTTAAATTCTTTATAATGCAAAGATAATAAAAAATCTCTCAACTCTCCACTCTCAACTCTCAACTTTTTCTTATCTTTGTCCTCACTATGACAAACGAAGATATTTTGAGGGGTTTGAACCCCGCACAGCGTGCTGCTGTCGAGGCATATAACGAGCCATCACTGATTATTGCCGGTGCAGGTTCGGGCAAAACTCGTGTGCTGACCACCCGTATAGCCTATATGTTGGCACAGGGCGTTGCTCCGCACTCGATTATGGCTC
>JAFVVS010000044.1 GCA_017502025.1 Alistipes sp.
TGCGGTACTTGGTGGTCGTCGAATATCTGTGGCGATGGCACACCAAACGGCTACGGCGTATTCATCGGCGAGGGCAACACCTTCACAAATTGGTACTATATGGGCTACCACGAGGGTATGAACAAGCCGGAAAATCAGTTGCGCCTTCACCGAGGAAACGCCATCACGGGTGCAAAGCGCCAGTCAAAAAGCGGCACCAACGGAACGGGCTACTATTCATACAACTTTGCCGACGATGTAATTCTGGCAAATGTTTACAATGCCGACAGCAAGTGGAAAATCGAGGTCTACGAGGATGATGTAAAGACCGGCGAGATGACTCAGGTTTCCACAAGCAAGAGCGTAAGCTACGACAAGTTGGTAGGTAACTACACAATAGATGATCCTCGCCAAATAGCCGATGGAACAATCGCTGCATACGATTTGTGGAGCGCAGGTATTCAGGTCGGTGAGTTGAACCGTGTAGGCTCGAATGGTAGCTGGATAAAGTGCTACCACCTCTACCAATACAAACTCAAAAATCCAAATGCCAAGGTTAAAGTCGTGGCAATCGACCGCTTCGGTAACCGCTATACCGAGGAGAAGTTTGTGGATTACAACGATAACAAAATGGGTAAGAAGCCTCAGATCTAACAAATGAAGCGACTATATCTCATAGTTCTCATTGCGATTACGCTTTGTGCGTCGTGTCGTGTTACAGATAGTACGACAACTACGCCCAAGGTCGAAAGCGAACTTAGCGTTACCCTACCATCGGTTACACGCCTGTCATTAGGCAATCTTAGTGGCAACAAGTATCCGATTGTATGGAACGAGGAGGATCGCATTTCGGCAAACGGCATCGTATCCGAGGCTATCGAGATAAGTAGTACTTCAACCCAAAGAGCGATATTCACATTTGGTGGCGAAATCAAGTACCCTTGCAACATTATCTATCCGCACGACACAAAGGTCGAAGGCGAGAATGCAACCATATTCTTTTGTGAGGAGCAGGAGCATAGCGACAATATATCGCTCGCTAATATTCCGATGTGTGGATATGCAAAAGAGAACAAGGGCTCAATACCACTCACCGCACCGATTGGTTTGCTTTGCTTGAAGATGAATGCAAAGGCTGAGGGCATTCGCCTTAAAAATATAACCGTAACATCGGAGAGTGGCAAGCGTTTGTCGGGCGAGTTCTCGCTCTACATACCGACGGCAACCATAAGACCGACTGCAAACACATCGCCATCCATAACATATCTCCTTCCCGAGGGTTACACCCTATCAACTCAGCAAGATAATTGCTTTACGATAGTTGTGCCGGCCACAAGCCTCGGTGATTGCAACATCGTATTTACGACGGAGAATGGCGCAACGATGAAGATGAAGTGGAGGGCCGATACCATCAAACCGAACTCCTACCACGAGCAAAAGCCCATAACTTTCGAGCAAGGTGCAAGCGGAACACTGCAACCACTGATTGTAGAGGAGGACTCGTTCACCCACCGCTACGACACCATTAAAGGTTATGTTCGTGACAGCGACGGCAACCCAATAGCGAATGTTGCCGTGAGTGATGGTTTCTCGGTTGTAACCACCGACAAGGAGGGCTTCTATTCGATAGACATTACGCAAGATGCGTGGTATATATTCATATCAATACCCGAGGAGTATGAAATTCCGACCAACAAATACGGACTGCCCTGCTTCTTCAAGGAGTACCCGGGTTTCTCGGATTGGTTCAATTTCGAATTAAAGCGAATGCCTGGCGGTAAAGAGAGCCGTTTTGCACTATTCGGCTTGGCTGACCCGCAAGTAAGCAGATTGACTCATATTGAGCGATTTATCAGACAGGTTGCACCAGACATTAATGCCCACGCACATACCGAGTTGGGATTGCCATCATACGGAATTACCCTCGGCGATGTCATCTCGATGGGCTCGACCGACCTTTCAAAGGAGGTGCTGCCGGCAATGCGTGACGCTATGCATATCGACAAAGTAGGCATACCTGTATTCCAGGTTATGGGCAATCACGACAACTGCTATATGACAGAAAAGAACCCTGTATATGGTAGGGACTTGCGTGAGATAAACCTGAATATTCAGCGAATGTTCGAAACAACATTCGGACCTATCAACTACTCGTTCAACCGTGGAGATGCCCATATCGTAGGAATGCGAAACATACAGTGGAAGTCGGGCGATAACTGCGCAACCGACAACACCCGCACCGCCTTCACCGAGGATCAATACGAATGGTTAAAGCAAGATTTGGCAGTAGTTCCGAAAGATAAGGTTGTGGTTTTGTGCGTACATATTCCGCTATATAACAACGGTACAATTGGCGATGGTTCATATCGTCAGGAGGTATTGACTATGCTCGACGAGTTTGCCGAGGCGCATGTGATATCGGGTCACCTCCACTATCAGCGCAACTACGACCATACGCTTGTAAGCAGCTCTCCGCACAAGATTTACGAACACGCACAGGCGGCTGTCAATGGTGCAAGTTGGACAAGCAACATCAATGGTGACGGTGTGCCAAACGGCTACGGAGTATATATCTTCGACGGTAACACCATCAAAGATTGGTACTACAAGGGATACCCTTACGGAATGGACACTCGTGACTATCAGATTCGCCTCTATCGTGGAAACACGATTACGGGTGCGGAGATACCGAAGGATGACCCAAACAAGAACGGCACAAAAGGTTACTACCAATTCGGATATGGTGATGATATCCTCTTGGCAAATGTATTCAATTCGGACACTGCCTGGAAGGTCGAGGTATATGAGGATGGCGCATACTCCGGCAAGATGACAAGTCTATCACCGTATCACGCCGCCGTAGCATACGATGAACTTATCGGAGATTATACCTACTCAAACCCTAAACGCCCACCTGTTGGCGTAGAGTGTGGTCGTGAGTTTTGGGCTATTGGTGTGCTTTTGGGACACATCGGTCAAAATACGGGAGGTTTGTACTACAAACATAGTTATCAGCTCTGGAAATACAAGTTGAAGAACAAAAACGCAAAGCGAATTGAGGTTAGGGCAACCGACCGCAAAGGCAATGTATACAAATGCTCCAAGATTACTGACGGCAGAGATATGACCTATGCCCTCTACGATTCGAACGGAGAACAATAATAGAATTTTAACATAACAAATTTATCATATTATGGGAAACAAAATCAATGACCCTATTGCAAGATTGATGGGTTTGCGCTACAAGTCGCACCCTTGGCACGGTATCGAGGTGGGCGAGAAGGCTCCCGAGGTGATTACCGCATTTATCGAAATGGTGCCTACCGACACCGTAAAGTACGAGTTGGACAAGGTTAGCGGTTACCTCAAAATCGACCGCCCGCAGAAGTATTCGAATGTAATTCCAGCCCTCTACGGCTTCGTTCCACAGAGTTTTTGTGGCGAGAGCGTAGCGCAGTTCTGTATGAATCAGTGCAGCCGCACCGACATCGTTGGCGACGGTGACCCACTCGATATCTGCGTATTGACCGAGCGTGATATTGCACACGGTGACATCATCGTAAATGTTCGCCCAATTGGCGGTTTCCGTATGTTAGACGGCAACGAGGCTGACGACAAGATTATTGCCGTATTGCGTCACGATGTAACTTACAGCGGTTACAACGATATCTCGGAGCTTCCAAAGGGTGTTATCAACCGTTTGAAGCACTACTTCCTCACCTACAAGGATATGCCAGATTCGGAGTCGCAGAAGAAGGTGGAGATTACCGATATATATGGTCGTGAGGAGGCTTACGAGGTTATTCAGCGTTCGTTGGAGGACTACAAAAACCACTTCAACGGTTTGGATGAGATTTTGCGTCATGTTTAATCGAATTGGAGGGCAAAAATGTCAGTAGAGAGCAAAGTGAGAGCAGTTACTACACTGCGACTCAAAGAGATGAAGGATAGAGGCGAGAAGATTTCGATGCTCACCTCATACGACTATTCGATGGCGAAGATTGTCGATAAGGCCGGTGTGGATGTTATTCTCGTGGGCGACTCGGCAGCAAATGTTATGGCGGGTTGGGAAACAACATTGCCAATCACGCTCGACCAGATGATTTATCACGCATCGTCGGTTGTGCGTGCCGTGGAGCGTGCATTGGTGGTTTGCGATATGCCATTCGGAACATATCAGAGTGACTCGCAGGCTGCACTCGACTCGGCTATCCGCATTATGAAGGAGACCGGAGCCGATTCTGTGAAGATGGAGGGTGGCGAGGAGATTCTCGACTCGGTAAAGCGAATTTTGGCAGCAGGTATTCCGGTTATGGGACACCTCGGACTCACTCCGCAGTCTATCCACAAGTTCGGCACATACAGCGTTCGTGCCAAGGAGGAGGCAGAGGCAGAGAAGTTGGTACGTGATGCCAAATTATTACAAGAAGCAGGCTGTTTTGCCATTGTATTGGAGAAGATTCCTGCGGCATTGGCAGAGCGAGTATCGAAGGAGTTGTCAATCCCGACAATCGGTATCGGAGCAGGTGGTGCTTGCGACGGTCAGGTGTTGGTGGTACACGATATGCTCGGCATCAACAAGGGCTTTTCGCCACGCTTCTTGCGTCGCTATGCCGACCTCTACACCGTTATGACCGAGGCTATCTCGCACTATGTGGAGGATGTAAAGTCGTGCGACTTCCCTAACGAGAAGGAGCAGTACTAAACGAACGGAAAACGGAAAACAAACGCCGAGCAGAACTGCTCGGCGTTTGTTGTATATGCAGATTTCGCTCTACTCTACCTCTTGTCCTGCGAAGAGGTGGCGAGCCAATTCGCTGACGGTATTTATTCGGGCGATTTCGATGCCCTTAATCTTTTTGGTCGGCAACGAGGCGTAACCCGAAACAACAATCTTCTTAAAACCCAATCGTGCAGCCTCACTGATGCGCTGCTCGGTGCGTGGTGCAGGGCGCACCTCGCCCGACAGACCAATCTCGCCAGCCAAAGCCAAACCCTCGTTTATTGGACGGTCGAAGTATGACGACAGCACCGCTGCCACAACCGCCAAGTCCAAACCAGGGTCCGAAACCTTAAAGCCACCTGCAAAATTCAAGAAAACATCTTTCTGGAACATCTTCAACCCTACACGCTTCTCCAATATCGCCAACAACATATTCATTCGGCGTGAGTCGTAGCCCGTAGCGTTGCGCTGTGGCGTTCCGTATGCTGCCTGACTCACCAACGCCTGAACCTCCAACAAGTATGGGCGAATACCATCTACCGTAGCCGCTACGGCAATGCCCGACAGTGGCTCGTCATAGTGCGAGAGAAGCACCTCCGAAGGGTTTTCGACCGAGCGCAACCCCTTTTCGAGCATCTCGAACACGCCAATCTCGAAGGTCGCACCGAAGCGGTTTTTGATACCTCGTAAGATGCGGTAGGTGTTGTTTCCATCGCCCTCGAACTGCAACACCACATCGACAATATGCTCCAACACCTTCGGGCCCGCAATCGTTCCCTCCTTGGTGATATGACCAATTATAAATATAGGTGTGCCACTACCTTTGGCATATTTCAACAGCGTAGAGGCGCACTCACGAATTTGCGATACACTACCCGCCGAGGCATCGACCAAGTCGGTGTAGATGGTCTGAATCGAATCGACAACCACCATATCGGGCTTTATCGCCTCGCACTGCGCAATGATATTTTCGAGTAGCGTTTCGGTATAGACCACACACTCCTCGTTGTGAATACCGAGTCGCTCGGCACGCATTTTAATCTGCTCTGCCGACTCCTCGCCCGATACATAGAGGGTGCGCAAGCCGTTGTCCGCCAAGGCGAGTTGCAGTGCAAGAGTCGATTTTCCGATACCCGGCTCTCCACCCACGAGGATAATCGAGCCCGGCACCAAACCACCGCCCAACACACGATTGACCTCGCTCTGACCGATGTCGATGCGCTTTGTTTCGCCCGTCTTGATATCCTGCACTCGTTGCGGCTTCGCCTTTGGTACAGCCGATGATGTTACCGCTGCGGCAACCGAAGAGCCCTTCTTCGCCACAACCAACTCGTCAAAGGTGTTCCACGCTCCGCACGAAGGGCACTTACCCAACCACTTCGGAGCATCGTACCCGCACTCCCGACACACATACGCCTTCTTTGCCTCTGCCATACATTTTTGTTTTGGGCTATTAGCTGTTAGCCATTAGCTTGTTTAATTTTTGTGGCAATGAATGACATTCGCTCGCAATGCTCACTGAATGGCAATGCTCACTTTGTTCGCTGAATGGCATTGAATGACAAAAATTTTGTGAAAACCTTGTGCGCCTGCCATTAAGCAGTCATTAGACTGCGCTGCCATTCTAATGCCATTAAGGGCGTAGCCCGAATGCCATTATTCTTTGCGCCACTAATTTCCGCAAAATTAAAAATTTTTGCGCACAATTCCGCAACTCTCGAAAATAATTTCTAAATTTGTGGAAAGAATAAATCTATTACCCAATGAAAAAAATATTATCTCTCCTCTTATTGTCCATTTTTTCCATTGCATCTTATGCAGGGACTATTTCGATCAAAGATTGGTATGGTACAGGCTTTGCCTTGAAGGAAGGATATGTAGTTACAAATTACCATGTAGTCGATGGGGCTACACATGTCTATATCAAGGGTGTTGGTGGTGATTTCTCGCAAGAGTATGCTGCAACAGTCATAGAAGTAGATAAAGAAAATGATTTGGCAATTGTCAAGATTGACGATTCTAAATTTACAGGTTTTGGAAATATCCCATACTCTATTCAAACCGCAGCTGCCGAAATAGGAGAAGATATATTTGTCTTGGGATATCCGATGACTGATGTAATGGGCGAAGAGATTAAACTCACGACAGGAGTTATAAATTCTTGTTCAGGCTACAAAGGAGATAACAGAAGTTATCAAATATCGGCACCTATTCAACCAGGTAATAGCGGAGGTCCTCTGTTTAACAAGAAAGGCGAAGTTATTGGCGTTGTAAATGCAAAGTTGTTTGGAGCAGAGAATGCAGGTTATGCAATAAAAAGTCAATACCTATCAAAATATCTCGACACTCCATCGGAGTCGGATTTTAGTTTCATTTCTTGGGTCAAATCCATAAAGAATGATATAAGACATTTTTTTACTAAAAGAAGTCTTAGCAATCAGTCTTTGGTTGAGCAAGTGAAAATGCTTAAGAATCATGTATTTATCGTAAAGTGTTGTCTTAAACCTAAATTGTATAAGATAGAATACACGACAACTACAAATAAGAGATTACCTTTGTATAGCAAGAAGTCTGTGGCTCTACATACATTTGAAAATGGAAAAGGTACTGTATATCTACTTAAACCTATTGTGCCAGAATACATATTTAGTGGTCGTAGAACTCTCAAATCTGTCGTTATCAAAAATGGGATTACGAGTATTGGAGATAATGCTTTTAAAGATTGTTATGAGTTGTCTGATGTGAATATCCCCAAGAGTATTACCAATATTGGAGGTTATGTATTCTGCGATTGTACCTCGCTAAGAAGTATGGTTATTCCAGATAGTGTTACCGAGATAGGTTGTTGCGCATTTGTTGGTTGTTCAAATTTAGTAGAAATCACTCTTCCTAAGAAACTTAATAAAATTGGACTCGGTATATTTTGGCACTGTTCTAAACTTGCAAATATTAAACTACCAAGTAGTATTACTTCTATTGGCGCTTATGCTTTTTGTGGCTGTGATTCAATAACAAATATAGTTATTCCAACGAGAGTTACATCAATTGAAGATGCAGCGTTTATGTCTTGCGACAATATAATTAATATTATAATACCAGATCGCGTCACAAATATTGGGAAACAAGCCTTCGAAAGGTGTCGTAAATTAAAAAATGTTACGATAGGAGAGGGTGTTTCTACGATAGGACATGATGCCTTCAGAGAGTGTGGAAATCTAACAAATGTATATTGCAAATCAAAGACACCTCCTGATTTAGGATTTAATCCGTTTGCATATACAAACAACTTAAAGTTATATGTACCACGACAATCTGCCGAAAAGTACAAAAAGAACAGTGAATGGAATTTCTGGTACGGTTCTCAAATCTTCGCATACGATTTTGGAAAATAAATTTTATTTAGATGAATGCATTTAAGTTTATTTGTATATTTGTTTTGATATTCATTACTCCAATAGTAGTAAATTATATTTTAGGATTCAAGACACCATTCAATCTTGAGGTCTTCGGTAGTATTGATGCTTGGGTAGCATTTTACGGTGCCTATTTTGGCGGAATAATAACTGCTGCAATCGGTTTTATAACGATACATAGACAAGAAAAATTAAATAATAAAAAGATTCTAATATCTCATCAAGAAACTTTGATTCGAGATTTAGAAAATAGATTAGCAGAATGTATTAGTATATTTGATTTTAGTCGAGTAGGTATAATTTCATTATACTTTGATGATAAATCCAAATACAACGATGTTCTCAAAGAAATGGATGATTATTACCATAAATTAGTTATCTCATCTAATGCTTGGAATACGATATATGGAGAGAAGACTGACGATCCTTATATAAACTCATTTCAAAAAGCATATCAAAAATGTGTAAACGAATTAGTCAATGCTCTAAAAGATGTAACAACACAAATAAATATATTAAAAGATACTAGCGATATAGAAAAAATTGCAATAGTTAAATCAGGTATTATCAAGGTTATTACACAGAGTAGTAGCTATAGGTCAAACTGTATTGTTCCATTACAAAACAATGCTCAGAAGTGGCTTAACGCAGAACGACAGAAGCTGAAAGATATTAAAAACATCTAAATACTCCCCAATATATTATTGCATAGCAATATCGCCGAGCAACTAAATTGCTCGGCGATACCATTAATTTTCAATTTTCAATTCTCAATTCTCAATTTACAAACTACCTAAATAGTTTGTAAATATCATTTCCGTTAGCAAACAGCACCAACGCAAGTATCAGTATCATACCGATATACTGTGCGACCTCCAAGACCTTTTCGCTCACTTTGCGGCCCGTAAGCATCTCCCAGAAGGTGAATATCATATGTCCGCCATCGAGTCCGGGGATAGGAATGATATTCATCACCGCCAAGATAATAGACAAGAACGCCGTCATCGACCAGAATTGGTGCCAATCCCACTCCGAAGGGAAGATATTGCCGATAGCGATAAAGCCGCCCACATGCTTATACAAGCCTGTATCAGGCTTTACAATAAGCACAAGCTGGTCCCAATAGTTCTTAATTGTCTTGGCGGTCAGTCGTGCGCCCGCAGGGATAGCCTCGAAGAAGTTGTACTCCTCGGTGCGTACCTTAAAGAAGTTCTCGGTAACAACGCCCAACTTACCCTCCGCATTTACAGGCAGAGCCAACGACAAGGTGTCTGCGCCACGCAAAACCTTAATATCGGCAGTCGTACCTGCCAACTTCGCAAGGCGGTCGGCGTAGTGGTTGAAATATGGCAACGACTCCTCGCCAATACCGATAATGCGGTCACCCCTCTGCAAGCCCGCCTCGGCAACTGCCGTATTTGCGATACTATCCACCACAAACGGAATAAGCGGAGAGTAAAGACGCTCCTTCTCGAAGGTGTTATCCTTACGCATCAAATTGAGTATCTCGTTGTCGAGCACGAATTTATGTTCTGTGCCCTCGCGGATAACCTCCACCTCGCAATTCTCCTTTGCAAGAAGAATCTTGCCGAGTATGGAGTTGATATTCTCCACCTTCTCGCCACCGATGGTTACGATGCGGTCGCCATCACGGAAACCGAGCTGCTCGGCACTCTGGCTGAACTCGTAGCCGTAAATCATATCCTCATTCGAGATATACTGCGAGCCATACGAGAAGGAGATGCCGCAGTAGATAAAGAATGCCAAGATTACATTCATCGTAACGCCTGCAATCAGCACCAAGAAGCGTTGCCATGCGGGTTTTGCACGATACTCCCAAGGTTGTGGCTCCGATGCCAGCTGCTCCTTATCCATACCCTCATCGACCATACCTGCGATTTTGCAGTAGCCACCGAGAGGCAACCAACCCAAGCCATACTCCGTGTCGTCCCACTTCTTCTTCCAGAGCGAAAAACCTGCATCGAAGAAGATGTAGAACTTCTCGACACGAATCTTGAAGATGCGCGCCA
>JAFVVS010000045.1 GCA_017502025.1 Alistipes sp.
CCCTGATCGGCAGGAGCCTCAAACTTGAAGAGAACCACATTAGACGCTTCAAGAACAGAAGTAGCAGCCTTTAGGGTGTTAACAACAGTCTTGAAGGACTCACTTAGTTCTTTCCACAAGAAATCCAACTGCATATCGAAGTCGCCGATAGATTTCTTCTGTGCCTTCGCATAGTCTAACAACTTCTGCTTACGGCTCCAATAAGTCCACTGAGCCAAACCATAGCCTGCGGAGTCTTTGACAAAGTTGGTGTAAGTACCATTGTCAACGGCAGAGGTATAAACTGCGTCCGCATAACCAAGCTTCTTCTCGTAAGTGTTCTGCAAGTTATTAGAACGCAAACCAGACTCTGCATACAGATTACCCATCAAGCCAGCAACACCATAAGCGTTACCAAGCTTAGCGTAGAAGTAATCCCAAATCTTCTTTTCGTCAACAGCGTTGCCTGTGCTTGCTGTGCCGGTTACGGCAGGAGCAGGAGCGGTAGCAACTGTCTGAACAAGCTGAAGATCGCAAGCCTTAAAAGGACTCATAATAGCGTGTTTGCCGTCTTCACTCTTATTGACAACAACACGGTCGCCTGCGGCAGAGTGAACAACCCAGTTCTTTTTGAGAACCCAAGAAGGAACTGCTTTACCGCCGTAGTATTTAGTGCCAGTAATTTTTACAACCTTGCCAGCTTCAAAAGCCAATGCGGTTGTGCCGATAACAGGATCGGGAGCAACAACATCAACTTTGATGCCGAGACGAGCATTGATTTCCTTGGCAATCTGGCTGTGCAGATTATATAAATAATCGCCGGGGCAAGACTTGTTAGCAAACCAACGGTGAACTGTCATATTCTGCTTGTCCACCTGACCAATCAAAGTCTTGTCAGCCTCCCATTTCAATTGTTTGATGTTGTTACGCTTACAGATATCTGTGCATAGGTCAATCAGCGCAGCATAGGCTTTAGCGTTGACCTTGTAAGGACTATAAGTATCACTGGCAACCTCAATGGTAATCGCACGGTGGTCATTAGCACCAGAAGAAGAGCACCAAGAACGGTCTTTTTCCTCACAGTACATACCAATCTTACCGTCATAACCGATACCATAGTTAGAAGAAGCCTGACGAGAAGTAGGTGCAAAAACTGCACCAAGCGTTTCTACAGAACACTGACCAACAACGCAATGGATTGTAATGGTGTCGATTGCGTGGTTACGGTTTGGTGTTTTGTTAGGGGAAATTCGGGTGTAGTCAACAAGAGGGCTATTTGTGAATGCCATTAGTCATCGTCTCCTTTCCCGTTAGATAACTCCTCAAGCATCTCTTTAGGAATTTTGCTGATGTCAGTTGTGTCGATGATTTCGGACTTGCGAACCTCGTCGTCCTTCTTAGCAAGAAGTCCACCGACAACATTCATCAAAACATCTTTAAGTGCCATATCGTTACCTCCTTTAATAAAAAAGGCTTAGCCCGAATAGGCTAAGCTTTACCTCGGCAAGATATTTAATAGGTAAACGGTTCTCCAAAGAGTTTCTCGTAGTACCTGTCCATATCTTGTATTAAATGATGTGTGTTTCCATAAGAAGCGTGCGCACGCCACCCACCATAAGACAAGCGAGCCTTTTCAATAGAAATCAAGCCTGCCTTATAGTCTTTAGCATACTTCTTCATCTTGCGCTTCATATTATCTTTACTGCGTTTCCGCACCTTACAAATCACCTTGCCGGTGTCCGTAAGGTATGTATGAAACCCAAGAAAATCAATTCCGTTTCTCAATGGAAATATCTGTGTCTTTTCGTTGAGTTCAAGACCATACTCTGACAGGTAGTCTCGTATAATTACAAGACACTTTTGCAGATGCTTCTTGTCTTTGTGAATAAGATAGAAGTCATCTACATACCTACCATACCCTTTAATGTGCAATTTCTCTTTTACGAGATGGTCTAACCCATTTAATAGAACTAAAGCGTATAATTGACTGCTTTGATATCCAATGGGTAATCCAACACCGTCACTTATGCTAACGGAGTCAATGATTGTGTCGGACAACCATTTAATATCTGTATCAACAAATAGTTTCTTTAACTTTTCCTTTACCGCTTCGTGGTCAATATGAGCGAAGAATTTTCTTATATCACACTTCAAAATCCACCCGTCAGCATAATGACCTTCCTCAACTGACACTAACGGTAAGCCGTTTTCTTTCCTGTATTTTTCAGCCTCTGCTTTGTTGGAAAAGAAGTAGTGCCGTAATTGGCGCTTCAACCTATCCAGACCAAAGCGAGTGCCTTTCCCATATTGTGATGCGAAATTATCATAAATGAGCCTATTGCAGATAGTTGGATAGAGAACATTATCGCAATAAGAATGTTGCACAACTTTATCTTGAAAGGTACTCGACTCAATATCTCGTTCTTTGGGATAGTACACCTTGAACTTAGTCGATTTCCCTGTCGTATATTTCTTGTACCTCAGCTCGTCTGACAAACGCACACATTCGCTTAACATATTTATTTCAAATCTGTTAGCGGACGGATTATTTAACTTCCTATGTCGAGCACTATAGAATGCTCGTTTTATATTTGAAAAGTTATAAATACTATCGTACATTCATATACCCCTTTAATTCCTCGCTGTGTATAGCCGGCATACCTTTGATGCCAGACATCAGCGATCTTGTATTTATCCGCAAACGCAACCAAATAAGGTTGCATATTAAAAAAGCAACCGAAAACGGTTGCACTTTGGAATGACACTTTGGTTGCACTTTTGGATGGGATATGCTTTCCTTTGGTAGTGAAGATATTGTTTTCAGCCTAAAGCTTACTAAGTCTAATCAAATCACCGAAGCCGGACGGACACCGATAATACCGTGATACGCATTGGCGTTGTTGTCATTACCGTCACGATCTACATACCGAGCGTTGTACGCATTGTCGGCATTGGGAGAACGAAGCCACAAAATAAACAAAGCATACCCCAAAATATATCAAAAAGACGACCTCTTTGAATCGGCGTTTTTCCACGCCAAGATCATCTTCTTAACCTCCATAACTTGTCTTACCCAATATTCACAACTCTTGTCGTTGATGTAGTTCTCGTCGAGAGATAGTTCTATGTATAACAAGAGCACATCACAATGATAGACTGCTTCTGACTGGCAGAGCTGTCTTTCCTCAAATTGAGACTTGATGTTCGTGTTTAGGTAGTTTGCTTTTAACAACAGTTTATATATCTCAATAACTGTCTTTTGCATTGGGTCAACAAGTGTAAAACGCGCTTTCTTTGGATAACGATCTGCGTTATTGGAAATCTTCATTGTGTGCTTAATCAGCCTTTTGGCAAGCACGATTACTTTCAAATCGTCATTCCTCTTAAAAACATCACTCATTTCCAAACTCCTTTAAGCGCCAATTGTAGTGTGGTTTTTCTTCATCAAATAGCCAGTACCTAAGCCAGTCGTCTAAAAAGATAGCCAAAGCCGTTAAAAAGTACCAAGCGACAGCAAATGGTAGGCAAACTTGACCAAGAATATTGAATGGTGAATTAGAGTAATCCCATACATCTAAACCGAGCCACAGGTTCAATACGCAACCAAAAATAAACTCAAGAGTTAAAATGATTGCTGTGCCGATTGCACACTGTTTCCAGATAGATGTGTCCCAAGATAGAAACTCATTTATCCAGCCGACAAGCACGAAGCATAGTCCGCCTAAGATAAACATAGACCAATGGGTAGGATGACTACCCATCAGCTTACGCCATAGTACTTCAATGGTGATATAGATTGTGCCACCGACTACAAATAGTAGTAGGTGTTTAATCAGTTTCTTCAACAGCCTCACCCTCAGCACTCATAGTTTCGATCATACCGATTAAAACATCAGAACAGTATTCAGCAGGAATAGGATCTCCGTACTTCACTGCACCGACTTCGGCAATAGTCTTCATCGACAGAACCCAGTTTTTAAGACTGTTGTAATACGATGTGTGATAAGTCTTAAAAGCGGTAGCGGTTTCTGTAATCTTCAAAATGTCTTCAACGCTGTAGTATGTACACAGCTCGTTAGAAGCGTGGTATGGGATTAAAGTTTCCCCACTCGCAATAAGAGTGGAGAGAGTCAAGAGATTTAATTGGTCTTCAATCTCTAAAGCAAAATGACGCACTGAGCCGTCAGACATCTGCACATCTACACCAGCATAAATGGTGTTCTGGCAATCGTCGCTTAGCTTAGCCAAGCAGCGTGTCTTAACTTCGGCAAGAGTTGCATCTTCGGGGATTTCGTCGGGTTCAGTTTCTTCGTCCTTCCATTCGACCTCGCCCTCGTCTGGCACTTCTGCACCAAGATTTAGAAGAACCTTGAGTTCCTCATATTCGTCGGCAGTAATGTCAGCAACTGAAATCTCTGTAAATGTTTCGCCGGAGAACTCCTTTGCACCTGCAATATGCAATACAGTTGACATATCAGATGAAAGTACGCCCATTGCTTCTTTGATATCACAACGAACAATCTTACCTTTCTTATCCTGCTTAACCCATACTGGACTCTCTAAAGCGTCGATAATATTGCCGTCTGATATAAACTTGTAATAGTTCATCCAGTCACCTCATTTCCGAATAAGCTGTTATAGAGCTCGTCCATAGAACGCATAGTGTGATAAACATCAAGACCTATCGTATGACTTTTCCAAGACTCATACGATGCTCTAATATCAGACTGCTCTAATAATCCAGCATCCATTTTTCGTTTTAATTTCTTCATTTTACGACGCATACGAACTACGCTTTTATGCCATATTCGTTTCACGATGTACCCAGACTCAGTAAGCCTAAACATAATTTTGAGCCACTGAAAATCTCGTCGTATAGGAACAATGCGTGTTTTCTTAATGTTGAGCTTTAGACCAAGTTCATTACACTTTTGATGGATCCTTTTCATACATTCTTGTAGATATGCCTTATCGTGATGAATAAGATACCCATCATCCATATATCTGCCATAACACTTAATGCCCAAATCCTCTTTTATAAAGTGGTCAAGCTCGTTGGCAGCAGCCAATGCAAGAACTTGTGATATTTGACTCCCCAGACCCAATCCTTCATCACCAAACATCTTGATGAAATGCATTAACAAATCAATCAGACGCTCGTCTGTATATTCTTTGCGAATAATCTTTTCTAACAGCTCGTGCGATATACTGTCGAAGTAACTGGAGAAGTCAAATAACAACACATATCCGTTATTTCCATAATGTCGATAGTGCCAACGAATATGTCTGTCTATGCGTCTTACGGCAAAGGCATAACCCTTATAAGTAAGACTCGCTCCATTGTCATATATAAAAGTTCTACGCATCATTGGAACAAGTGAAAAGTCGCACAAACATCTTTGAACTACACGCTCTTGAATTGAGACGCTTCGTATGTGTCGTGCTTTACCTCGTTCAAATAGGTCGAACTCGTAAAAACCGTCACTTTCAAAAGTGCCGTTGTGTAATTTGGTATAGGCGGTGTACACATTTAATGGCGCATTTGCAATATACCTTTGTGTACTTGATTTCCAACGAACATTCTTTCTGCACATTCGATATGCATGAAAAAGATTGTCGTAAGAAAACACCTTTTCAAAATCATCATAAGGTTTTCTTTGGCGATCTTTAGACTCAAGACGCTTTTGCTTACGCCGTTGATATCTCGCTTCTCGTCTTTCTTCGCTTGTCATTTTTCACCTCTGAAAATAAAAAAACACTCCGTACAGCAAAACAGTTTCCTGTTTGGTATAAATGGCTGCCGATAACAATGACCATAAAACCTCACTAATACCATCGTGAAGCTATGCAAGCAGCGTCCGGTCAGTTATATCAGAGCATATATTTGCCATTTCTGGCGGGACTCATTCTCCTTCTGTAGTAGATGCGGATTTCGCTCCATTCAGAGTTACTTTGTCTGATCTTCGTAACGATATTGATGATAATATATCGCCTACAGAATCCGAAACACACGCCATTGGAGTTGTTGGCGTTGTTGTTGTTGTTGTTGACAGTACCTGTTGTGTTGACATTGTAGAAGTTGGTAGAGTTGTTGACATTCGGAGAACGCAACCACCAACGCGACTGCCCACACACAGAGAGACACTTTGTAGGATGAACCCCATAAAATGATTAGTTTATATCCGATTCGTCAGTCTTGTCATCAGTCTCTTCTGACTTCTTCAATAAATACCTATATCTCGTCTTATCCTTTTTCATTACGCCCTTGATTAAGGTAAGTTCGGAATAAATCAATTCCATCCACTGCGTTAGAACATTTCCCGATAAAGAAAACATTTCCGTAGCAGCGTTAATTTGAGATATGAGGCTTTGGGCATCTGCATAAGCTTCGATGAAATAATCCCTACGCTTCTGAACTTCGTGTGCATTTGATGGGAATACGCTATTGCCACACTTGACCTTTCGGTGAATTTCAGATGCAGTGTGTGAAATCTCCTGTGATACATAAAAGGTGTACCTCTTGGGGAACTTGACACATTGTTGTACGCTGAAAATATACAGCTTGTATGCAGTGTCGATGAATTGCAAGTCTGATTCGCCTCGTTTGCTTTTAATTACAGAAATACAATAACACCCCTTTCAATTAAAGACGGATGCTACCCCATAAAGGGGTAGCCCCGTCTTAAACCGTTTTAGAATCAATCGTTGACTTTGATTATCCGTCCGCACAACCCGTCGTCTATATAGAATTTAGGGGTGGGGTGCGGACAAGGGATTAAATACAGAAGCCGAAACACACGCCATTGGAGTAGTAGGCGGAGCCGGTGTAGCTGCCGACAGTACCTGTAGCGCCGACACCGTAGAAGCCGGTAGAGTAGCCGACATTCGGAGAACGCAACCACCAAATGTTTGCTGCGCCAGTACCGTTGCTTAACTTCTTGATACGGCTTGTATCAGTCGTAAAGTAGTTAATTGTACCGTCACTCTCGCTTGAATAAGGAGAAGTTGTTACCAAACCACCAACTTCTTTACAAGAAGGTATCCAGATATAGTCTTCAGCAGTAATGATATCATAACTCTGATTACCAGCACTCGACATTACATTTACTTGCTGAACAAGCAGTTTCCACTGATCTGGTAAACCATTGTAAACACGAGCGTTCAGCCAAGTACGCATTCCTGAATCACGCCAACCACCACTATTGGTGTTAGTGCTGTTCATTGTATGAGTTCTATCAAGCAGATTCTTCATCAAGAAGCAGCAGTTTACATAGCGGGAATTGTCGGTTCTCTGGAACAAACGGAATGTGTGCTCAGCGTTACCAGCAGCCTGCATTGTAATTGTTTCTCTCGTCCAAGACGCAAGATTACGGCAAGCAGTTTCGCCAAGGTCTGACTTCCACAATTTTGCCCAGTATACTGTGCCTTTTGCATACATATCAACGAATCCGTCAGACTGCACATTAGCACCAAAAGATAGTGGTGCACTATGCGCCGTATTCAACGAATTAGTGATGACACTCTCAATAATTGAGTTTGACATCTTATTGGATGCATATACATAGAGATTTGGATCGCCCATCTTCTTACGAATAACAACGATATCTCTATTTGTACTGGAGCCAACAGCAAGAGTAGAAGATGCACCCCATTTAACTACAGGGTTAGAACTGTATTGTAGATTAAATCCACTCTTCTCATAGCAAGAAGCCAAACAAGCAGATGCAGTAGTAGCAGCAAACTTGAAGTCAATTGCTAAAGTGAATGGCGCATCGTTTTCAAACAGTTTAATACCTGTGTTGAAATAGTTAGTACCATCGAATGTGCGAGGGCTATCCAGAGGAATAAGCACTTCTGACTCGACATTATCGAAATCATAGTCTTTACCCATTACCAAGTCGAACTCGTCACCGCTTGCGATGATTGTGTTATTCATACCAGTAGGATCGAGGATACCGTCTTTGATTAAAGCGTGAAGCTCAGCAGGAGTCATTTCTGCAAGAGTCTTGTCAGTAGGAGATACTGCCTGAGTGAACTTCGCCTTAGCGACAATATCGCCGTCAACAAAACTTGTATTGTTGTCCCAACCGTTGAATAGGTGGTAAATTGCGTTACCGTCTAACGAAGTGTTTGTAGGTGTATCGCCGTCATATTCAACACCAGTACCATACAGAGCAGTGACCTGTTTCAGTAAAAGATCTCCGTTGTACCACTTAACTGTATATTCGCGTGTAGACTCAGAGTAAGTAGCATATACATCTGTGTCATTTGTAATCCTGTTGAATGCACTATCCCAACCTGCGTAAGTAAAGCTTGTCGAAACGGTGCTTTCACGAGTAGGAGTAGCAATCGGATTGTTTTCACGAGTAACAGGGTCTTCCGCAGGATCACCACGAAGGACATACTGTGTATCAAGCACAGTGCCATCGTAGTTACGGAATCTTACAACAAACTGTTCAATCACAGTTCCTGCGTCAATAGTTAGGTACGGGTAAATAGCTCTTAACTCATTGATTAAGTAAGAACCAATAGACTCACAATGAATAGTACCAGAAATGTAAGGATAAATGGTCTTATCCTCAGACAATACGCCGTTGTTATCAATGTATTTACCCTTAGCATTATCGCTGACTAACATTTCCAGAACGCTTGTATCCTCAATAGTTTCATCAATACCTACTAAACGCAGACCGCCTGTCAAATAAGGAAGTCTCTCGGCAACGATTTCCATTGTAGGAACAGCAGGAGTATTCTCAACACGCAATGTTGACAACTTAGCATAGCTACTGCAATCATAAGTAGTCAAATTAGTCTGGTTGAGAATTTCAATATCGGAAACTTCACCAAGGTGTAGTTCTTCAAGAACACCACCATTAGGAAGTGTAATAGATGAAGCGCTTGAACCACCGGCAAATACCTTACGGATAATGCCGTTCTTGGACAAGTCGATATTACCAGTCAAAGAAACGCAACCCATAATGTTCAACTCTTCGAGGATCTTACAACCAGAGGTGTCGATGCTCTTGAGCTGTGCATTTGTGTAACCTTCTTCGGCTGAACCAATAGTCAGCTTCTTCAAGCCGGTTGCATTCTGTAACTGCAACTCGTAAGGACGGAACTTAGAAATGTCACCGATATCGGTTAATAAAGTACCGCCTGCGATATACACAGTATCAGAGAAACCAACCTTGTCAGATGCAGTTGTACCGGGCTTAATAACTGTAGCAGGAACACCCGCAGCAGTTTTTGCAACAGACACGATTGCTGCATCACCGTCACCGTACTTAACAGCCGGGAATAATGCCTGAGAAGCAGTAACAGTAATGTCACTCTCTGTAGCAGGAACACCGCCGTTAGTACCAACACGGAAGTTGATATTGTTGTTTAGGAACTTGTTACATTTGTACTTACTGTAAAGCATATTAGAGCGTCTGAAAATGAAAGCGTCTTTCTGCTCGGTTCTACTACCACGCTGTAAGTACTTGTAGTCGGAAATATGGCGCATAGGATGACCTTCAGCCGAATAGTCAATATAACCATCAGTCCAAGGATCGCTGTACTTATGTTCCATATCACGGTTAACAACGGCAGGACAAACCAACATAGCATTATTTCTGATGTGGTAATCATATAATGCTTCGTAGTTCAATCCACCGCCTGCACTCTTGTCGGTCAGTTCCTGAGCCTTCTTTTCAATATCGTTAGCAAGAGCCTCTTCAAACATCAACCATAGTCTTGACTCACGACCATTGAATTTCTGAGTGCCGTTTAAGTGGTAGTTCCAGTCTGCATAATACGGAATCTGTAAGTAACCAGAGTTCTCAACGCCGAAGCAAGAGTCAAGGTCGTACAAGTCCGCAATCCAAACTGCGAAAGTGGAGTTCTCCCAGTCAATCATACTTGCATCAACTTCACCTGTTTCCATATTGATTGCATCATAGATTGACATCTCTTCACCGCTTGTGTTCAAGAGCTGTTCGCATCTTACATCCTCGCAACGCAAGAACATATTTTTAGCACGGTTATCACACAATGCTACGAACTCATTAAAGAGATAGTAAACAAGAGCGTGATTGCGGTTAAAGTGTTTGTCGAACTCATTGATAAAGATTGCCTTACGGTAATCTCTCTCGGTAGTATATCTAACGCCGTTGTAGGTCTTAGGCGTAGTCAAAGTTTCGGTGGACGCATCCCAGAAGTTCGCTCTCTGGTAAACCCAAGTATAGAGAACCTGTAGATGGTCGTATTTAGGCTCAAGCCCTTCTTCTTCCAAGTCACCTTGGTCGGGATAGGTTGACTCAAGACCTGCAAGAACACGCTTCTTACCGTCGATTAACTCGAAGAAGCGGTCTGTCTGGAACGAACACAAAGCCTCAGTGTTGTTCTTGAACTCCCATTTCTGGCGCAGAGTGTCGTTACCTTCATCTCCATCACATTCAAGACCAAATGTCTTTGTGTTGCCCTTATCGTTGTTTAACGCACCATCACCGGCAAACTCAATAGCGCTACCAACATCGTCACGACGGAACAGCAAGCAACGGAAACCGTAAATTGTGTTCTGTACACGACTGTCGCCACCCTGAGCGGGATCCTGTGAAGGAAGAACATCGTTAAACAATGTGTCGGCAAGATTTGCATTGAAAGTGTTTGCGTGATCAGAGGACATATAGTCGCCCTTCCAACAAAGAGTGCTTTCGCCGATAGAAAGATCTGCGCCAGTATCAGGGTCTTTACCCTTTAACGAATACTTAACTTTCTTCTTTTCAATGCTGCCGTCTTCGTTTACTTGTGCTTTTGCTAAGTAAACCTTATAGTTCTTTACGGGGAACTTAACAGAAGATGTACCCTGAACATTGTTGCTGCTCAACCAAACGCCGTCTGCATCTTTATCAAGCAAATCAAACTCAGTTACATAACCACCTGCGCCATTAGGCTTGGTTAGGGTTACGCCACATTCAGTCTTGTCTTCCAGCTTAATACCGGCAGCATCCTTATAAGGTGCAAGAGTACCAGTGATAAGCAAACAAGGATACTTCTTAATAGCCTCGTAGTAATCAACATCGCCGTCGTCAGTCAAAACATCGTTGTCTTCAAAACGAAGAATACGATCCTGAACAGACAGAGGAGATGCCTTATAGTTCTGCATAACTTCGGTTGCACTCAAACCACGGTTGTAAATACGAACATCGTAAACATTCGTGATACAAGTATCATTACCGATGGTAATATACTCTGTCTGTGCAAAACGAGCGTTATCAGGATATGGGAATGAGTTAGCATACTGACCATTGATGTAAATGTTCAAACACTGACCAGACATAGGTGTACCGTCTTCCAGTGTATATTGAACGGAGCCTTTAGGCTCAACAACGAATGTCAAACGAATACGCTTATTGTCTTTAATGTACGCAGCCGCAATGCTTTCCTCGTTTTCAATGAAGCCTGTTTCGTCAAGAGCGACATCAGCACCATTTGAAGAGAGCATATAACAGTTCTGAGGTGTAACAATAAAGCCTGCGTGGTCAGCAGACATACACTTGATAATCTGAGCGTTAATGTCAGTAACATTGTTAACAGAGAACTCAATTTCAAATGTACGACCGTTTGTAGTAACCGTAGCACCAGTAGCACTTTCAAGGTTAACAGTCTGACCGTCGTCGTCAGTATAGCTTGTAGAGAACATAGGAAGCTTAATTGTGTGTAAAGCAGCACCACTCAAGGTTAGCGCTTCGCCATCAACATAACCGTTTGACACCCAGTTAAAATCTTCAAACAAAGACTTAATCTTGGTTGTCACACCGTTAGCGGTTGTGTACTCACATTCATATTCTTCCTTGCCACTGTCGTTGTTGCTTCGTCCAGCAGCGTTATACTGATACACAAGGTTGGTTGCCACAGGGTTCAAATCATACTCACTCTGGATTTCGTTAACATAGACACTCACAGTATCCACTGTAGAGCCACTCACGAACTCGATATAAGCCGTTCCGACCTCTGGGTATATAGAACCTTGCCAAGTGTAAAGCGTGTTATTAGGGATGTTTTCGAGCGTCTGAGAGGCATACTGAACACGGTCGCCAGTTTCCTCGTCCAAAGCATAGACAGTAATCGTTAGCTCGTCAGTAGTTTCCTGTCCGGGAGTATATACAACATAGTCAATGTTGATAGTATCACCGTATGTAACTTCTTCAACAGCAGGAATAACACCGATCATAGGAACGGTATCTGTGCTGTCGTTATACAAGATTGTAAACTTCAAGACATTAGACTCTGCACCGTCAGCAGTAGCGAACCATACACGGAAGTCGTGAGCGCCGTACTCATAATTACCAACCATCTGCAATGTCTGTGTTAAGGTTGTATTATGACTTGTACCAACATCAACCTCTGCGTACACTTCGCCGTCGATTTCAAAATAAACCGTCTTAGCCAAGTTACGACCTACGCAACGATACTGGAAGTCGATGTTACCTGTGTAAACAGCGGAAGTATCGAAGTTAACAGCAGTAATGCTTGCCTCAACCTGAGTGATGTTATAAGTCAAAGAACGAGTAAGTTCAGACTCGCCACCAGTCACGCTGAATTTAATGCTTGTAGTCTTGTCTTTTGTCAAAATCTTTGTTACATCAACTGAGAAAGGTACGCCCTGATTTACGGTTTGTGAGCCGAAATCAATCCATTCTTCATCAGTTGACAGTTTATATGAAACATTCAAAGTACCTGCAACACCAGTAGAATCGGTGCCATAGTACTCGAAAAAGGTTGCGGTCAATACGGTTTTTGCCGATGTAGCAGCAGTAAATGTGCTGGAAGGCATACCGTTAACGATACGGACGCTGTAATCGGTTGCACCGCCACCGCCTCCGCCACCACCTTCGATAGTGATGGTATCACCAACCTGTTCACCGTTCAGGTTGTACATAGTCAATGCACGGCTGTTTTCATCCCATTCTAAATTACCAACAGCAGTTGCATAGATATTTTGAAGCATCTCATTGTTAGCAAAGTTTTCTTCCATCTCTGCTAAAATTTCGTCAACTTCTTCTGAGGTATAATACTTCTTCAAGTCAATGGTAACAGATGCGCCCTCGATTGGACGACCACCGCTTGTCAACTGTAAAATACCAGTTTCGGGGTCTAAACTGAGTCCATCAGCCTTACCGCCGATTGCAGTATTTAATCTACTGATAGCACCGTCAATCAACTGCATATTAGAGTTGCCGTCCGTACCATTCATAAGGGTACGCCACTCTAAGAATGTCATAGCAGTTTCTGACCTATCAGTAAGAATAAGACCTAAGAAATCTGTATTCATTTTATCCTCCTTTGATAAAAGGGGTCGCCCGTTAAGGCAACCCCTTTAAGTTCTTATGAACCATCCAAATTCATATTTCATTATTCCGCACCATCTATCGTTACTTCTAACGGCATAGTGCCATTCGTAATACCGATATAGTGTTCGGTTAGCTCCAGAGCTACATTCGCTGAACTTTCAGCCGGTTCAGTAGTAGAAATGTAGTAGTCTATTCCTGTTGCGCTTATGCCAAACTCCTTCACCGGCGCAACGATATTGTTGTTCAACGAATTATTTTGTGTGATTCTGATTTCTTTTACCAACGATGCTGGAATACTGCTAAATACACGGAATGTGGATAGCATAGCATCAATATCGGCGATTGTATGCGGGTCGAGATCACCGATGGTGAGACGACCAAAGCTGTTCAATCCGACGATACCAATCTTTTCGTGTAATTCGCCTGTATAGATATCCTTGGTATATGGTAAAACGGCGTCGCTCTTCAACTGCATTTCTGCATCAGAAGCTTCAATCACTTTAATAACGCCAGTCTTAGCAACGGATGTTGCAATCTCCATCCAATTTGCATAGCAAATAGAAATCTCGCCGAGCGTGAATGGATCTATCTCGCCGAGCGTTAACGGATCGAGAAGTTTAAGTGTATCCATACCCCAGCCAATCTTAGCAAACTCAATGAGGATGTGTTTGCTTGTATCGGCAGTCTCATTAACAAGGTACATAGAAATACCTGTTTCTTCGAGTAGGACATCTTTAACAATAGGCGTATCTGGGTCAATCTTATTATTGAGCAGATACATAGTAATGCCATCTGACCCAACTTCCCAGTAATACACGAGATCGTTTACATAGAACGGGAAACGAATCGGCTCTGAGAACTTAAATGAAAATTGTTTGGGCTGGTCATTATAGGGGAAAAATATCTTGGTCATAGACCAGCCACCCCCTCAGTTATGCCGATGTCGGCTGATAGTCAGTAAGCGTAATACTTAATGTTTCAGCAGCGATTGTAATAGAAGTGTTGCTTTCGATTGTCTTCGCTTCATCAAGCTCGCCACTTGACAAGAGAGTAGCATCAGCGGTGCTACCGTCAAATAACACCCAGTATCGAGCCTTATTGTCGGAGTCAAACCACACAGCACTGCTTCGATTGAACTCAAGTGCGGACACATTCTTAATTGTGCCATTTACAGGATCTGTGAACTCAGTAATCTGTACTCGTGCGTAGTTGCCACCAGTAGGCTCTGACACGCCAGTGCCATCCTGTGCAGGCATTGTGCTTGACAAGCCAACCCAGAACTCCGTAGCAGCACTGGTGTACATAGTGTCCATAATTTTATTTAACCAATATGTACTATTCATACTATCGTGTTCCTTTCTTATCTATTGATGTTCTGTTTGATATAAATATATCCCTGACAAAGCCTTAAATCTTCGTCGTGCTTCACCTCAATCTGATACAAGAACTTACCACGAAGTCCTTTTGTATCTGCCTCGGTGAAGAAAAACATGACAACTGAACTGCCGTCTAATGTCGGTTTTACTTCGCCCGTTTTTGTCAAAATCGGAGCAAGAGCATTTGCGTTATTTCCAAGACCAGTTGTCGCTTTGAGTGGTGTAAAGGTTAGAGTAGAGGTGCATTCGGATGCGGTGTCAACAGAAAACTTTGAACCGTCATCACGAATGAGTGTTACTTCCCAAGGGAGAGTATCTCCACCGTACATTTCAATGTCAGGGAGGGTCTGAATTTCATAATTCTTGCAATCTCTCAATTCAATTAACCTCCTACATTTACAGGAAACTCACATATCAATCTGAGTGTGCCGTTGCCTGTAATTTTTAACCTGTTTTCACCCTTAATTAACTTCAAAAATCTAAAGTTAAAGTAAGGATATACATTAAGGTCTTGATCGTTGGTAATGATACAACGGTCATTATCGACATTTATCTTCTTGATTGACGAAGGAATGTTTTTGAAAGCAAAAGTCCTGTTGTTGTCGGACTGGTTGACGATAGTAAAATTGCCACCGCTGGAAAGCTCAATTTCCAACTGTGGCATAAAATAACCGTTATGACTGCTTTCATTGTAAAACTCAATCGTCTGTGTGCCAGAAATCTTATACTCAAATACTTGAGGGTATAAGTACGCATAAGGGCTATCGCAAATAACCGTAGCCTTTAATGCCCACGGAATGTTTCCGTGTTCAACAATCTCAAGGTTAGAAATAATACAGCGATATCTGACATACTCTAAATCTTCCTGCTCAACCTCAAGCCACATATATTTGTCGTGACCAGTCAACCAGAAAGCAATGGTTTCAAGTTCATATCTGTCAAGATATTTCTCTGCGTCAATACGCTTTTGGTTCACACCAAAGACCATTGTAAATTCCAACTTCTTGTCGAACTTAACTCCGTAGAAGTGGGGCTTATACCTTGAAGGCAAAGTTTCTTCAATGATAGAAACCCCACTTGCAAAGTTTCCTGAGCTTTGGGCGGTACTACCGACATCATATAGCATAAGGTCGTAATCATCACAAGGAATATCATTGAATACAAAAGAGTTACCCCAAAATGCCATGATCGTACCTCCAAATTATAATTTATTCAAAAGTAACAAAGCCTTCCAAAGAATGAATGTCTGCCGGACTGATAGGTTGTTCACCAATCTCAGCCTCAGTCAATACGATAGGAGTGATATCCCAATCGACTTCAAGCGTGTTCAGCTCGGTCATTTTCTCCTGATACTTAGCGAAATCCTCTGGCGATGCAAAGGACACAGTACCGTCAGGACGCTCCTGACCATTGAACTCAACAATGTACTTTCTTTCTTCGGCGATAGCAAACTGAAAATGCTCCTCAGCCTTTTTTGTTACTTCGTATAAACCTCGCGCCTTTTTAACGGGTAGTCGGAACTCCGACAACCTCATAAGCGCAGGATATGCTTTGTTTACTTCGTGTTGTGTCATACACATATTTCCTTTCTTACTAAGCTCTTATAGAAGAGCAATTTTATTCACTTAACGAAGCTAAGTACGCTTCTGTACCATCAATAATAGCGCCATCAGCAATTAGATCGTTAAGTATTTCTTCATCTGTACGGTTCATTTTTGCTTCCAAAGCCTCCGGGTTAAAACAACGAAGACCTTGCTTGCCATCCGTTGATACCGATAATAAATGCATATCATACAGCTTTTTCAAATCTGATCGTACAGTTGCCACCAATTTTCCAATTTGCTCTATGGTCATTGTTGCCTCCTTTATTACGCATAATAGCCGCAGCAAATACCCGATACAAATACAAGGTTAATTCCAGATGTAGCGATACCTAAGAATGTATTACAAACCACATACATATCAAATGTTTGCCCATAGTGATATCCTATGCCGTATGTACCAACATCTTCTGTAGCATAAACTCTCACTAAGCCAGCCCTTAATGATACCAAACCAGAGCTGCTAACATAGAATGTACTACCGATACTAATTGAGCAACCGCTTAAAGTACCACCCGTAACTCTGCTCGCAGATAATGTTCCGGAAGTAATGTTGCTTGCATTCAAATTGGTAATGGTAACATCGCTTGCGTCAATAGTACCACCGCTAATCTTGTCAGCAGACAATGTAGGAATTCTTGCAGACGAAATTGTACCGCTTGTGATTTGTGCTGCCGTAACAGTTAGATTAGCAATCGTCACTTTGTCTGCATCGAGCGTACCTGTGGTAATCTTGTTTGCAGACAGATTAGGAATACGAGCACTGCTGAAGGTACCAGATGTAACATTCGCTGCGGCAATCTGTAATGTACCATTGCTAATTAAACATCCACCGATTGTACCACCTGTGGCAGTAATCGTACCTTCGATAGTTGCACTTGTAGCATACAAATTACCCGCCTTATCAACTCTAAACGGACAATCTGAGTAACTACTATGAGAACCACCACCGGCTGCAAACACCCAAGTAATAGTGCTTGACGGTGCCTGCATAACGCAAGTCTTCACACTTGAACCATCGCCTGCGTAAATCTTGGTAGAATTGATACTCCAACCACCAATAGTGCCGCCGGTTGCTAAGATGTTATTACAACTTAGCTGACCATTCTTACCAGCCTTGACATAGTGTGTGCTGTTACCAAGAGCGATACCATCAGTTCCAATGTAAACACCCGCATTACCGCTCGAATATGACGGTTTACCGTTATATATATATGTACTCTCAATTGTCCACCCCTCAGAGCCACCGATATAACCAGAAGTAGCGGTTACTTTACCTGTGAACTCACCATTGGTTGCTCGCAGAGTACCCTTAAAGAATAGATTTCCTGTTTCATCGACCCAGAACTTGTAGTTGTCTTCGTCAATATTACCGCTTGCGTCAATGAGTGGATATGTGCCTACTGCAATACCGTGTTCCGCATCTAATAAAATGTGTGTTTTAGTAGCATCGCTCGTGATGCTAAACTCACTGTTGTGTAAGAAACATCCATCAGCGTCCACGCGGAATACAGACACGCTACCGTCTTTCTTTGCGCTCTCAATTACAAGGTTAGAACCCGCAAGGAGAGTACCAACGATATTGGGAGCTACAATACCCCACAAATTACCGAGGTTCTTATCATAGAAATTACCGATAGCAATTTCTGCGGTTGACCAATTGTTGCTTGTCATCAAAATGCTGTTGTTATTCATCCAAATCTGCTGTGGATCGTAATCTTTGTGAGACTCGTCTTTCCACTTCCTCAGACGAATACCTGAGTCGCCCCAAGAGATTGCTTGGTCTTTTGATGACATAATTGCATTTTTAGCGACATCAAGCGCAGAAGTCATAAACTCCTTAACCTGAGTGTTAGCACCACTATCTACGAATGCTGAATAAGTAAATTTACTCGTATCAACACTTTTACCCATAGATACGCTTTGCTCCAACAGGTCTGCGAGCAAGAATGAACTATCTCCAGAAACATAGGTGTCGCTAAATTCAAGGCTCAGATTTTGAAGTGAGTCATAATCAATCTTCAATCCGATAGCAATAGGAGCCAGCGTCTGATCGTCAGACAGGCTAACATATAGCTTTTCGCCTTGCTTTAATGAATTTTTGAATTCTTCAAATTCCTCAATGAATAAGAAATTGGCACTTGAAACAGAGAATTTGAACGATGGCTGAGAAATCTTTTCAAGAACACCATTGCCAAATTCAAACAAATCCCAAGCAACAGATCGTTTGGCATATTCGCTTGTGTTCAATGTCAAATACTGATAAGCGTTGATACTTCTAATTGTAAGCGTCGCCGCAGTAGAAGACACAGTTCCACAAGTACCAGATAGCGATAGACAGGCGGTTTCAAACGCATCGCCGTCAATCGTGCCCTTGCCCAAATAGGCGGTCATAACAAAACTACCATTGGTTGCTTTTTCAAATACGCCACGAATGATATTAGATGACACCTTGCTACCGATCCGCAATGAGCCACCTTGAACTTCATATAGTGTTTTGTTGTTTGCGTGTGTGGTAGATGTAACAGTTGAGCCGGTTACATTCAGCGTTGCAGATGTTACTTTATTTCCATAATCCGCATTGCTATATGACTCAGTAGCCTGAACAACGAAACTGCTTTCGCTGATAGCATCGTCCTTGATAAACCTATCAATCGCAATGTATTCTTCCTCTGTGAAAGCATTTTGGAAATTCGTTGCTTGGTTAATTGCAACCAAATCTGCCATAACTGCATCTACATCATCTTGAATGTCTGCAATTTCT
This sequence comes from Alistipes sp., assembly GCA_017502025.1. Lineage (GTDB taxonomy): Bacteria > Bacteroidota > Bacteroidia > Bacteroidales > Rikenellaceae > Alistipes. The sequence goes on from JAFVVS010000045.1 coordinate 19,055, forward strand.
GCTTTCTTTGCATTGATTTCTGCTTGCTTAGAAGCAATCTGTGCATTGATTTCATTCAAAGATGATTGGTCGTCTAAGTTCTGAGCTATCGCACGAATAATAACTGCCTGTTGATTTTCAAGAGAAGTCATTTCTCCCTCTAAATCAGTCAAAGCAGCAGTCTCGGTTGTCTTACGCATAACCTGCAAAGAATACTCAATGGATAAATTATAGTAAGGCAATTGATAACTCTGATATAAACTCTTCCAGTTGTAGTACTTGTTGATTGTGGACTGAGCGAAATTATCCGTTGTCATATAGTAATCAAGATTGATAATCTTATTATTACCTGTCGGGTTAACATCACGAATATCCACACCCTCAGCACCATTAACATCCAAACGAGTAATAATGCTTTCCGTATCTTCCTCAATCGTAATCTCTTTTGCTAAGTTATCCAGAGAGAGATAGACTGGGTTAGTGGGTACGGTAGACGACACATCTTTTACATTGATAACTCTGTTATATGTGTCGAAATCAAAAATACAACTGTATGACTGTTGCAAAGTGTTTTTAATGAAGTTATACAAGTTCTCCTCAGAAACTTCGTATGTACGATATTTCCCGATAAGAGAACTATCAACTGTACCGACGCTCCACGATGGCATAAGATCCAAGATAATACCAAGAATAGTATCATCAGGAGCTACGGGGTTCCAAAAGTTGTAGGTGCCATTTTGCAGAGTAATCTTTTTGAAAGTAAATTCATATTCCAAAGAGTATGCTTTACAAGTCTTTACTCGCTTTACGCCGTTTCCTGTTTCTTTTGGATTCATCAGTATAAACTGACCCATATCTTGAAGGTCGATTATTCTCATACCAACTACGCTGTTGTAATTAGGTACTTCCACACCATCGGTATAAGCGGGGAGGTTAAAATCAAGAGCAGATACTTCGTTGTATTTAATGTCGGCAATAACATTTGAAGCAGCGCCGAGTGTTCCGAGAGGAACGCCGGAGGTATTCTTCAAAATCAATACCGGCTGTTCGTGGATATCTACTTTTGAAAAGTCAATTACCATTCCGTATCAACCTCCTTATTTAGAATGAGGGGAGGACACATTTCTGCGCCTCCCCATAGTGTTATGGTCTTAATTTTGCACCATTATGATTGCTGATACCCTTGCGTTCAAAGGCGTTATACAATTTTGCAATTGCAGTTTCAGCAATCTCTTCACCGTAACGGCGTGCATCGTCGTCAGACATTTCTCCGTTATGGCTAATCTCAATGTTAAACTCAGGATTGAAAACAGTCTGTGTAGATGTGTTAACAACGCCCGGATTAACACCACCAAAGTTTGGTGTAGTGTCAAGCGTAGTAAGAGGCATTGTAGTTCTGCCAAGGTCAACACCAAGGCGCTCTGCCAATTTAGTCTGGAAGTCGATGATACGATAAACAGTGTCTTGCTTCTGGTCGTTAAGTACAATCTCCCCAGCCTCTAAGAGAGCAAGGATTTCTTCTTTGCCAGTAGCATTTCCACCAACCACGCCACCAGTATGATACTTCGGCACACTACCAACATTAGTAACAACGCCACCATTCAAACCGGCTACGGATTGACCATATTCTTCAACAGCCTTTTTAGCATTCTTCCAAGCATTTGTTACTCGCGTGTCGATAACTGTACCAAGGTCTTGGACAGTACCAATGCTTTCACGGAGTATTTCAAGCTCGGCATTTTTCTCTTCCTCATACTTTTCAGCCATCTTATCAAGAGCATCGGTCTGAGTCTCAAGAGCGTGGTCGCTTTGAGTCTCGTTCAACTCTTTCTGCTTCTCGTTAAGCTCTTCGATTAAGGCTGCTTTTTGTGCCTGCGCCTCTCTGCTGTTATCCAAAGATAACTTGTCAATCTTGGCTTGCAAGTCAGCAATTTCCTTAACCTTATCTGCAACATCAGACTCGTAATCATACTCGTCCTTGGCAGACTCAATGGCTTCTTTGCGCTTTTCGATAATATCGTTATAGGCATCAATCTGCTTCTCATATACTTCTTCGATACAGTCGATAATCTCTTCGGCTGCATCCTGAATTTCGTATGTGAGGTCTTCGATATTATCAATCGAGTCTCTGTTTTGGTTATTCAGATCCTCAGTAACATTTATCAATTCCTCTGTGTCTTCACGAAGGGCATTTGTCGCTTCTTGTAAAGTATCGTATTTACCCTTGGAAGTAGCAGTTAACTCGTTTAAGTGCTCTAAGTTCTTGATGAAGAGTTTATTCGTACTTGCGTTATACTCAACCTCAAAACCAAGAGCTCGCAATGCTGCGGCA
>JAFVVS010000046.1 GCA_017502025.1 Alistipes sp.
ATCTGTGGAGCAGTGTAGCTCAAAATATTTCTTTTCATAATGCCTTCGAAATTTAATGGTTAAACTACTCTGTTAATTACTCTGCATACTCCGGTGTTGTGTCGTCAGCCGATGTGATAACACCTATGCTCTGCGCCTTTGCAGCTGCCGATGTGAAGGTTTGGTCACCGGTGAGGTACATTGCATAGTTTGCCACTGTGATGGTACCAGGGAGATTTACCTCCTCTTCTGCACCTGAATACTCATCCGAGATAGTACCTGTGGTAAGCTCAAGCGTACCGCCTACCTTACAATTTGTGATGTGGTTTGTAGGGGTGTTCATGCCCTGAATCAAACCGAAGAAGTTATTGTTTGCAGCAGTGCCGCTATCTGCTCTCCAGTTCAAAATAGAGATTTTGCAGAACGATGTAGCATTCGACAACTCCTTTGGAGCATAACCTGTGATACCACCACATACGCAACGGTGGCTACCGTTATCGGTTGGGATAAAGTCGTCAAACTTCTTCTCTATGGTAATGTCGCCTGTGTTGGTGATTGTAGCACCTGTGAGGGTACTACTACCCGGTGTTGCAAAGATACCTGCGATACCGAAGTTAGACTTTGGACATCTTCCTGCGTAGTAGATGTTACCGCTATTCTCGATAACACCGCTTACGGTTGTTACACCCATTGTTCCACCGATACCACCGATAGATAATCCTGCTGTACCGAGCTGGTAACCGTCGTGGTAGATACCTGCGCTGTTAGACACATTGTTGAGGGTTGTTGTTCCTGCCTGACCAATCACACCACCAATACGCTTCGCATTGCCACCACCAGTGGTTGAAGATGTCTGATGAATAACGACACCCCACTCTACGCCCTGTTTTGTACTGTTTGTGCAAGATGTGTACGAAGAGCTATTCACGGAGTAACCAATCAAACCTCCTACATAGTGAACCTTATTTGCCTTTGCTTCCTTTGCAAGTGTAACAACACCGTTGTTAGAGCAATTTGAGAATGCTCCTGCAATAGAGACAGAGCCAACTGCACCACCCAGAGCAAGAGTATTGTTTCCGCTATTTCCGCTGAATGTTACATCTCCGGTGTTGCTAATCTCCGAGAACTCTGTTCCACCATTGCACTGTCCGACATAACCTCCGACATAAGATGTTCCTGTGGTGATAGTTGATGATACGGAAATAGTACCGCTGTTCGAGCCTGATGTTATATTGCCGGTAGCATAACCTGCGCCACCACCGATATAAGGACTATTTCCTATTGCAGCAGATACGGTTACATTACCTGTGTTGTCACATCCATTTAAAGCACCATTTACAGAACCTGCTATTCCGCCGATGTATGCTTTGTCGTCAATTTCACCATTTATGGTGATATTTCCGCTATTACTATAGTTATAGTAGGTTGTGCTGGAAGCATTTGATGCGGCGCAGCCTGCGATGTAGACACCGACTGTAAAGCCATTCAAGGTTACACCCTTGTTGACGGTGATATGTCCGTGATTTACGGCCGAAGATTCTGCTCCTACACCACGGGTATGGCGCTGTCCGATTACGCCACCGATATAGATACCGTTTGCAGTGATGCTCATTTCGGTGCCGTCTGCCTTACCGATAGAGATGTTACCAAAGTTCTCCTCCTTACCTACCGGAGCAAGCTGGGTGTGAGATACCACACCGCCGATATCCAAACGATACATAATAGCACCCTTGCTGTTTACCTCAGGGGTTGTGCTTGTAAGGCTACTATGCTTCGATACATTGGTATAGACATTAATATCGCCACGATTAATGTTATTTTTAGGCTCACCAGTTGTAGAGTTATATGCATAGACACCTGCTACATTGAAACCTGACTGAGGGTCGTTACGAAGCAAAGTGATGTTGCCCGAAAGGGTGATATCGCCATTCTCCTTATTCTCACAATCTTGGATAGTACGGTTAGTGTAACCCACAACACCCGCAATACGATAGTTGTAGTTGCTGTTGATTGGGGCATCGCTTGCAGTCGAAGCCTCGATGACAATAGGTGCATTGTTTGTAAGCTCGGTAATTACATCCTCGCCCTTAACGGTATAAGGGGCGTGTGCAGCAACACCTGCTACAATAATAGTCCAAAAACGAACAGGCGACTTTATGCTGATTGCACCATTGTTGTGGCACTTTGTAAGGGTTGGCGCCTTTGCAGTTCCTGCAACACCACCGAGAAATAACGCCTTGATATTGCCACCTGCAACGGTAATCGAGCCATGGTTGTTGTTATTGTTTAATATTCCCTGGGTTGAACCTGTAATACCACCGATTGAAGTAGATTCGTAGCTACCTGTACCATTTCCAGCTGCATTTGCATTGAACTCGATTGCACCATAGTTTGTGTTGTTCGAGAGTTCGAGGCTATTGCTTGTGGAGCGGAAACCTACGATACCTCCGACATGCGGAATATGGAGCATTGATGCAGTGTTGTCAAGATACTTGATGAGACCTGTTGTCTTTGCCTCGTTACCATTTACGCAATTGGTCAATTTACCTGTGCTTGTCGAATAGCCAACGACACCTCCTAGGCCAATATGGTACGCTTCTGCGGTGTCGCTCTTCGCTAATTGATTAACGGTGATATTAATCTCGTTATGACAATTTGTAACATCGCCCGCACTGAAACCCACAATACCGGCAAATCTAATACCTGTGGTATTATCCACATCTTCAGGAATTGAAAAATCTGCGTTGTTTGCGGTGATTGTACCCGAAGTGTGGCAGTTAGAGATTGCACCCTCTACATTAAGTTCGCAAACTACTGCACCCAAAGAGAATCGACCATTCGAAGCGATATTTACATTGGTCAAATCGACATTCTGGATAATAGAGTTGGTCGAGCCGAACAATGGAGCATTCAAGCCGTTGATAGCGTAGCCCGAAGCCTTGCCACCATCGAAAGTGAAGCCGTTGAAGCCCTCGATTGGAGCCCAATCGTAGCCTGTCATATCGATATCGGCAACAACTGCTGCTGCGGTGTACGATGTTGCGAACGAGCCGCCAGCAACCTTCGATGCGAACTCGATCAACGCATCCTTGCTGTCGATCTCGAATACTGTGCCACCTGCCTCGACATCGTTTGCCTGATAGGTGAACTCCTTGAACTCACGAACCATACCCTTTGCGATAGGCTTGGTGGTAGAGTTGAACTTCACGGTCATCTTGTCGGTTGCAGTGTGCAAAGTAATAGCGAAATTGCCATAGTTGCCCGCAGGAACAGCCGCATAGATTGGAGTAGCCTCTGCGCCGAGTACGAGTGGCTCTGCGAAGGTTACGGTTACGGTGTTCGATGCACCCTCCTGGGCTGTCAAAGTACCATTTGTGCAATCAACGGTGAATGGACCTGCAATCTTGCCCAACTCCGAAGTGAAGACAACGCTTGTGATAGCCTCGCCATTACCCTTAACTGCCAAGCGAAGCACGCCTGTGAGGTGGTTGAGCTCGATAGCTTTGTCAGCAGTTGTTGCATAGCCATACATTGGCGCTGCCTTTGGAGCAAAAGTACCAACGGTGTAAGGCTGCTCTGCCAAGAAATTCACAACATTTTCGCCCTCGCTTGCAGGGTAAACAATGTTGTAAGGAGTGGTGAGCACCTTTTCGAACGAGAAGGTTGCAGCAGCGTTGCCACCCTCTGACAATGCTGCCGACGCCTCGCCGTTGATAGCGATCTGGTCGCCTGCGCTCCAATAGAGTGGGTACTTACCGTCAGCATCACGATCGCCGAGTTGAGTTCTGCTCTCCTCCAACGAAACGGTGATCTGGGTTTTACCCCCCCCCTTGCCAACCTCGATGCCGAGGTCCTCGGTTGTGTCGGTAACGCACGCAAATGCGAACATCGCAACAGCAACCGCCATGAAAATTTTTGTCAAATTTTTCATCTTGTTTTAGGTTTTAGTTAAAATTATATGAGATTTGTTAGTTTTGCGTTCATATATATTTACACGGATGCAAATATACGAAAAAATTTGATATTTATGTATATACATAAAAGGAAAATGAGAAAAATTTGGCAAACCCTTGAAAAAATGGCGGAAAAAACATATTTTTGTTATGAGAAAATTTAACCTTTTGCCACAAAGGTTATCTTTATAAGTGAACTCGGATAGATGAAGGAGACGGCAACAGAGTTGATTGCTCAATTGAGGAGCAATGCGGTCGAGGCATTCGATCGGCTGATTGAGCAATATGGCGACAGGCTCTATTGGCACATCCGTCGTGTGGTTGTAAATCACGAAGATGCCGAGGATGTCCTGCAAGAGACATTCGCCAAGGCCTACACCTCGATTGCCGACTTCCGAGGCGACTCCGAGAGCTCTTTGACAGCGTGGTTGTATAGGATAGCGACCAACATCGCCATAAATGTGCTGCGCAGACGCAAAAAGTGGGCATTCTCATCGCTCGACTCGGTGCGAGGCGACCTGCTCGCAACCTTCGAGCACGAGATTGACCCCTCGGCCGACGAGATTGTGGTGCGACTGCAAAAGGCGATTTTGGCACTGCCCACCAAGCAGCGATTGGTCTTCAATATGCGCTACTACGACGAGTTGTCGTTCGAGCAGATTTCGCAAGCTACGGGCGATAGCGTCTCGACGCTGAAAACCAACTACCACTACGCAGTCAAAAAGGTTAAGGAACAGGTTAGTGTTATTGAGATAGACGATTGAGTATGAAAGATTTGAAGCAGATGCCTTACAAGGTGGAGGAGGGGGCTGTTGAGCGTGCAAAGTACCGTGCAAAGATGGCGGTGCGAGAGGCTGCTCACCCGGTAGAACGCCGTTGGTTTGGTGCTCAGTGGCGTTGGGCTACTGCGGTAGCTGCGGTGGCTATCGTGGTTGTCGGAGTGATAGGTTTTGTGAAGTATTACGACGAGATTATCAAGCCACTCTCGCCTATGGAGGAGCTGATTGCCGAGATGCAGTGCGCCTCCGACGATGTTATCAGCGAGTGGGCGGTTGATACTTGCTACTACCTCGAAGATGATAGTTCGTTATAAATTTCTTAATGTCAGATAGTTATGAAGAAGATTTTTGTATTGTTGGAAGCCTTGGCTACAATGTTTGTGCAGGATGCCTTCGCACAAGATAAACCACAACTCACCGAGGAGCAGAAGGCAGCAGCCAAGCAGAAGCGTGAGCAGTTGATGCAGACCCGCTTGGAGTTGCTCAAAACCGAGTTGCAACTCACCGACGAGCAGTCGGCAAAATTCGAGCCTATCTATCGTCGCTATCGTGGCGAGATTCAGCGAGTTACAGGCTCTAACAAGGAGGCTCGCATAAAGCGAGATCAGATAACCAACGAGAATGCTTTGAAGGTGGTGTCGGCACGCTTGGCGAACAACATCCTCACCTCGACCGTCAAGCAGCGTTACCTCTGGCTCTTTGCCGATGTTATCGAGCCGTTGCAGGTGAAAAAACTCTACGATGTTGATGAGAAGGTCTCTCGTGAGGCGCACAAGATTATGAAGTATCGCCAGCAGGCGACGCAGATGGATGCTAAAAAGTAGATAATTCGCATTTTTTCGCAAGTGGCAACTCTCGGGTTGCCACTTTTTGTTATATTTGCAAAAAATATGGAATTATGGAGTTGCATTTTATTGGCATAATCATTGGTGTTGCCACATTCTTTATTATTGGACTGTTTCACCCGCTTGTAATCAAGAGTGAGTACCACTTTGGCGTCAAATCTTGGTGGGCATTCTGCTTGGTCGGTATTTTCGCTACAATAGCATCGCTGCTCATAGCAGATGTTTTGTGGTCAACACTCTTGGCAGTTGTCGGTGCATCATCGTTTTGGAGCATTAAAGAGCTGTTCGAGCAACGAGAGAGAGTGCGTAAAGGGTGGTTTCCAAAGAATCCTAAACGAAAAGAGTAAAAGCGTATGTTTGTGGTGGCAATCATAGTATTATCGTTACTCCTTGTGTGGGGAGATTGTGTGGCATATCGCAGATATATCTCGCCTTGTTCTCGTGTGTGGGTACGCCGAGCAGTGGCGGTGTTGTTTGTTATCGCCAACATTTTGCCCTATATCTCCATGGCTCTGGTTTGGCTTTTAGAATTGCCGAGCATGGTGCCAACAATGTGGTTGCTAACCATATACGCTCTGTTATCGCTATCTCGTCTTGCTCTGTATGCTGGCATTATGACAATCAAAAATAGTTATGCAAAATGGATTGTAGGTGTTGTGCTCTGCACGATTGTTGCTTTGATTTTGATTGTCGGTGTGGTACATACTCGCAAGGAATTGGTGGTCAAAAGCGTCGAAATTGCTTCGGCTCGACTTCCCCAAGCCTTTGATGGCTACCGCATAGCGTTCTTTTCGGATTTGCATATTGGCTCTATAATATCGGTTTCGGATATGTGTCGCAATTTGGTCGAACAGATAAATTCACTCGATGCAGATTTGGTCGTTTTTGGTGGCGACTTAATAAATATTCGTTACGATGAACTATCTCCCGAATTGCAGAATATTTTGGGAGGCATAAAGGCTCGTGACGGAGTAGTTGCGGTACTTGGCAACCATGACACAGGGGTATATGCCCGTGATACGATAACACTGCCCTTAGAGGAGAATACTCACCTACTGAAAGGGCGTATTGCGCAGATGAGTTGGCGTCTCCTTGACAATGAAACGGAGTGGTTGGTGCGTGGTAAAGACTCATTGACTTTGACCGGCATAGGCTTTTCGCCCGAATTGCTCGAACATCGACACTCTGCAAGTGTTGCCGATTCGCTCGACCTGCGACCAATCTACGAGAGAGTTCCTAACGATAAGTTCAATATCTCAGTATCGCACATGCCGCAGTTGTGGCGAAAAATATCGGCACTCGGATATGGCGATTTGGTATTGTCGGGACATGTTCACGCAATGCAGATAAAGTTGCACATAGGGAAGCACGAGTTCTCGCCTGCACAACTTATGTATAGGGAATGGAGCGGTCACTATACAGAGCCCAATAGCCATCTCTACATTACCGATGGCGTGGGCAGTGTTGGTTTCCATCTTCGCATAGGAGCACCGCCCGAAATTACAGAATTGACGCTTCGCCGAGCCGATTAGCATAGTGCGCAAATCACACCGACACGAAAACGATTGAGCAATGAGAAGAATTTTAATGCTTTTTTCGATGTCGGTGGTCGTAAGTGCTGCGGCACAAACCACACATCTCACATTCGATGACGCCCTATCGCTCGGCTTCGAGCGCAATCCTGCCGTCGTCGCTTCGGAGTATGCCGAGCGTGCTGCTCATCGTGAGCGTCAGGCGGCAATAGGACTCTTTATGCCGAGAATATCGGTCAAGGGTGCATACACCCATCTCGACAAGGATATAAAAATCGATTTCAACCCTATGTTATCCTCGCTCTCGCCTTTGCTTGGCGAGGGCTTGACGGCGTTGGGTCTGGATTTGTCGTACCCTCTGCAACGACGCAACACCGCATTTCTGGGTGGCGATGTTGTGATGCCGATATTTGCAGGCGGTAAGATTTGGACCGCCAACCGAGCCGCAAAAATCAACGAGGAGCGCACCTCCGAGCAGAGCCGTCAGGTGAAAGGCGCTTTGCTGGTGGAGATTGTTGAACGCTATTTTGGTGTGGAGTTGGCAAATCGTGGAGTTGCTATTCGCAAGGAGGTGGTGGAGGTTGTCGGACTACACCTGCACGATGTTGCCTTGCTCGAAAAGGAGGGTATGGCGGTGGAGAGCGAACGACTCTATGCCGAGTATCGTTTGGCGGAGGCGGAGCGAGATTTGCAACGAGCCGAGCTGCAACTCGAAACGGCACGACAGGCTCTTCGGACATCGCTTGGAGAGGAGGGTGTGGTAATGCCTTCTACCCCGATGTTCCTGCTCTCGGCAATCGAGCCGTTGGACTATTTTAGGGCTATGGCACAACTCCACAATCCGCAACTTGGCGAGGTTGATAGGGTGCGTGAGTTGGCAAGGGCAAATCTGCGACTGCAACGAGCCAACCTCTTCCCCGAGGTCGTTGCTATGGGCGGTATGGTATTCTGCAACCACCAACTCTCGCCCCTTGTCCCCCGTATGGCGGTGGGTGTAGGGCTGAATTTCAATCTCTTCGATGGTCTGAACAAGGAGTACAAGGTGTCGGCTGCACGCTTGCAACTGCGCCGAGTTGAGGCGTTGGAACAGGAGGCTGAGCGAGATGTTCTGCTGCTTGTCGAGAGCCTTTACAATGAGGTGCAGTCGGTGCTGGCAACGGTGTCGGCAGTGGAGCGGTCGGAGCGCTTCGCCGAGGAGTACCTCCGAGCCAAACGCAACGCTTTCCGAGAGGGTATGGCTACCGCAACCGATATTGTCGATGCTGCGCTAAGCCTCTCCCGAGCAAAGTTGGAGAGGGTGCAAACAGCCTACGAATTCGACATCGCTTTGGCTCGCTTGTTGGATGCTTCGGGTGTGGCGGAGCTATTTTTGCAGTACCTCCATAGTAGGACTGCACAATCAGTTTTTTAACAGAATAGAAGTATGAAAAAAACAAATATCTCGCTTATAGTTGTGTTACTATTTTTAATTTCGATAATTCTATTTATAGGCTATCGTTGGGGGCGACAGAGTCGAATTCCGGTACAGGGCTTTGTCGAGTGTCGCACTCTGCGCCTTGCTTCAAAACTTGCAGGGCGTATAGAGAAGGTCTTTGTCGAGGAGGGCGACTCGGTGCGCAAAGGCGATACACTCTATGTGATATCCACGCCCGAACTCGATGCAAAACTTCGGCAGGTCGAGGCTATGTTGAGCGGTGCAAGGGCGATAGACGAGAAGGCAAAGGCGGGCACTCGTCGACCTATAATTCGCTCGGCACACGATATGTGGCAAAAGGCAAAGGTGGGAGTCGGGCTTGCCCGCAAGACCTACTCCCGAGTGCAACGACTCTATTCCGAGGGTGTTGTGCCGGCACAAAAGCGAGATGAGGCATACGCCTCGTTAGAGGCTGCAAAGGCGACCGAAAGAGCTGCCAAGTCGCAATATCTGCTGGCGGTAGAGGGCGCGTCAAAAGAGGATAAGGAGGCTGCGGCTGCGCAGGTGCAACAGGCGCAGAGCGTGGTCGAGGAGGTCGAGCGATATCTGGCCGATAGGGTGGTATGTGCGCCGGCTGATGGTGTTGTCGCTACGGTTGTGGCGAACGAAAGCGAAATTGTCGGTAGTGGCTATCCTGTTGTTACAATCACCGAGAACGACACCGCAAAGGCGGTATTCAATCTCCCCGAAACGCTCCTTCCGCAGGTTGAGTGTGGCAAGCACTTCGAGGCGGAGGTGCCGGCACTCGGCAAGAGGGTAGGCTTCGAGGTGGTCTACATCTCGGCAGAGGCGGACTTTGCCACGCAAACAGCCACCTCGGCTCGGGGCGACTTTGATATTCGCACCTTCGAGGTGCAGATGAAACCATTGAGTAGCGAGGTGCCGTTGCGTGCAGGTATGAGTGTAGTTATCGAGTTGGAAAAACCCGAAAAGCGATGACCTTAAAGCGATTTTGGTCGGGTGTGACGGCTTCGGCAAGGCGTGAAGCGGAGCGCATAGCCATAAATAGGGAGTATCGCTCGGTGATGGTGTGGTTGCCACTCGCAGTGATACTCTTCTTTGCCGTGTTCTTCTCGCAAGAGGTGGTTGGCTCGTTACCTGTGGCGGTGGTCGACGAGGATAATTCGTACCTCTCTTGTCGATTGGTGTCGATGCTTCGTGCTTCGCACGAGGTTGCCGAGGTGTGCGAGGTTGCCGATATGGCGGAGGCACGCTCCAAGCTCCTTTCGGGCGAGGTTGTGGGGGTGGTGGAGATACCTAACGGCTTTGCCCAAGCAATCCTTTCGGGAGTGACTTCGGAGGTTGTCTATTACGACTCGGGAACGAATATCTCGACCGCCTCGCTATCGTCGAAGGGGGTGCAGACGGCGGTCACATCGTTTGGCGTAGGAGTGGCTCTGCAACGAGCCGAAGTGGGAGGTGCAATGCCCGACGAGGCTATGGCGCAGGCTCTGCCGATAGGCTTTACGACCTACGCACTGTTCAATCCGTGGCTCAACTACGCCTACTATGTTGCTCCTTGCTTTTGGGTGCTGATTTTGGTTATAGCCTCGATGCTATCGACTATATATGCCGTAGGCTCGGAGTTGCGCTCGGCAACCTCGGTCGAGTGGCTACGCTCGGCAAATGGCTCGTTGGTGGGTGCGATTATGGGAAAACTTTTCCCCACAACGCTCCTCTTGTGGCTCTTGTCGGCAGTGGTTGGAGTGTTGCTTTTCGGAGTGTTTGGTGCCCCAATGCGAGGCTCTTGGGCAGTGCTGGTACTCGGGGTTGTGGTGCTGATTATCGCCTATCAGGCAGTTGCTCTGGCTACGGTTGCGATGACCGCCTCGTTCCGACTCTCGCTATCGCTTGGTGGTGGATATTCGGTCTTGGCATTCACCTTTTCGGGTGTGACATTCCCCACGATGGCAATGATTGGGTGGGTACAACCCTTCACGATGTTGTTCCCCTACACCTACTTTATGGAGCTATATATCGACCAAGCAGTTCGGGGTGTTGAGTGGTGGCGCTCAATGCAGGATGTGGCGGCAATGTTGCTCTTTTGCCTGTTGCCACTATTTGTTGCGGGGAGGCTGAAAAGAGTCGCTGTAAATCGTAAATATTGGGGCAGACTATGATCTCTAAAAATAGATTCTCAATCCTTAATTCTCTATTCTCAATTTTCAGAGAGGAGTGGCGCAGTGTGTGGCACGACGGGGGTGTTATGCTGATTGTGGTTTTCGCCCTATTTATATATGGCATATCCTACTCGCTGGGCTATGGTGGCGAGGTGCTGAGTGAGGTGCCCATAGCAGTTGTTGGCGGCGATGATAATGCTGTAAATCAGCGTATTGTGAGTATGTTCAATGCCTCACCCAAGGTGCGTGTGGCGTATCGTGTTGGCGATATAGAGGAGGCAAAGCAACTACTTGCCGAACGCAAGATTTGGGGCGTTGTGGCACCCTCGCCCAACCTCGAAAAGGATATCTTATCTGCTCGGCAAGGCAAGGTGGCTATACTTGGCGATGCGAGTTACTTCTTGGCATATCGTGAGGTTGTCGAGGGTGCTGTTGCCGCCATTCAGCAACTCAACGATGAGATTATCATCGAACGCAATGGAGCCTACACTCCGCCTATAATCTACGAGCAGCGCAACCTCTTTAACCCCTCGCTTGGCTACGGCATTTTCGTTATGCCGGCGATAATTTTGCTGATAGTGCAACAGACCGCACTGATAGGTGTAGGTATGGTCTCGGCAACACGCCGAGAGCGAGGTCTGCGCTATCCGTCGAGGTCGCCATTGGCTATAACCATTGGTCGCACCCTCGCCTATCTCGCTATCTACGCCCTCACTTTGGGCTTTATGCTCACCGTTCACTACTCATTGTTCGACTATCCGATGCGAGGGGTGTGGTGGCGATGTGTGGCGGTCGTTGCGCCCTATCTTTTGGCGGTGATACTCTTGGCGCAAGCTGTTGGCTCGCTCTTTCGTCATCGAGAGAGCTCTATTCTATGGTTGTTGTGGCTCTCTGTTCCGTTTCTGCTGGTCAGTGGAGCATCGCTACCTCGGCAGGCATTCCCCGAGTGGCTATATATAGTAGGTAGGGTGGTACCAAGCTCGTCGGCTGTTGAGGCGTGGATAGCAGTGCAATCGAGAGGCGCCTCGCTTAGGGATGTCGCACCCGAACTCACAACACTATGGCTCTTGGTAGCAATCTATGGCGTAGGTGCTGTAGTTGCAAATAGGAGCCAGAGCGGTTGATTTGTATTTCTGCGAAAAATGACTTAATTTTGCTAATAACAATCAAAATAAAAATTAGCAGATATGAAAAAGTTAACCTCACTATTTGTGCTTTTGTTGGTGTCGGCATCGGCTTGGGCATCGACGCCAAATAAAATTATTGTACCCAATGTCGAAGGTCGTTTGACACTGAAGGGCGACTTCCACATCCATACAATGTTCTCCGATGGCTCGGTTTGGCCCGAGGCTCGTGTGCAGGAGGCTTTGTGGGAGGGACTCGATGTGTTGGCCATTACCGACCATATCGACACCCGTTCGCAGCGATGGACAAAGAGGGGTTATCTCTCGGCAAAGTGCGACCGCAACACCTCGTATGAGCTTGCAAAAGAGGCTGCCAAGGGCAAAGATCTCATTATTATACACGGAGGAGAGCTCTCTCGTCGTGCACCATCCGGTCACTGCAATGTTCTCTTCGTGAAGGACAACGAGAAGATTGTGGCCGAGGCTGAGAAGTTTGACCACGACAACGAGTTGGCTACAGTTGCCGGCTTGAAGGAGGCTCGCAAACAGGGTGCATTTGTTATGTGGAACCACCCGAATTGGGGTAAATACGCTCCGAACGAAACAGTTATGCGCCCCGTGCACAAGAGACTTATCAAGGAGGGTGTAATAGAGGCTATTGAGGTGTATAATGCCGACTGTGGATATAGTGCAAAGGCTCACGATTGGTGCTTGGAGCATAATCTTGCCATTATAGGTTGCTCCGATGCCCACGCACCAATGTTGATGAATGTCGATTATCTTGGTGGCAAACATCGTGTTGTTACCCTTGTCTTTGCCAAGGAGAAGACCGAGGCGAGTGTGCGAGAGGCGATGAATGAGCGTCGCACTGCAATTCTTGCTGAGGAGATGGTATATGGCCGAGAGCAGGACCTGAAGCCTCTCTTTGAGGCGTGCGTTCTGGTTAAGGATGTTGAGTGGGATGGCAAAGGCGTGGTATGCACCTTGGAGAATGTGTCGAGTATTCCTGTCCGCCTCACCAAGGCCCCAGGCTCGGAGAACTATTGGTATTCACGCTATATAAATCTCCCTCCATTCTCATCGAAGAGATTGTCGGTACGCCCATTGCTCATCGACAATGTCCAGCCTAAGTTGGATGAGTCAGTAAAGGAGGTTGTTGCCAACTTCTTTGTAGAGACATTCCATATTGGTGCAAACAAACCACTCCCAATAGCTCTGAAATTCGAGAAGTAGGGTGTTGTCATAAACAAAAAGATATAGCCAAGCGGTTCGCTTGGCTATATCTTTTTCTATCCTCTAAGGTTATCGTCTATATCCCCAGCCGCCTGCCGAGGTGCCACGATTAACGCCCACCGAGCCGGTTGACTCCTTGTAGCCGTAGTCCGACATCTTGGTCGAGCCCTTCTTGCCGAAGTGGCGGAGGTTATATACAAACTGAACCGAGAAGTAACGGCCGATACAGCTGTTCCAAGCGTTCTGAACATATCCCGAGCCTGTTGAGCGAACAAACGATGTGTTCTGGTTAAGGAGGTCGTTTACGCCCACCTGAACCTCACCTCGCTTATTCTTGAACACCTTGCAACCGAGGTAGAGGTTGCAGAGTACATAATCCTCGTTGTACTTATCGGTGAAGCCCAGATACTGCACATACGATACCGCTGCGGTCAAAGTCAAGCGCTTCAAGAATACCCACTTCAAGTTTCCATTTACCGAGTGGTTGAAGTAGTTGTTCTTCTCGGTCTGACCGATAGTATTCCAAGCCTGGTTGTATGTTCCGTTCCACGAAACGGTGAAGTCGATATTTTCGGATATGTTACTACCGATAGTTACGCCTGCATCGTAGCCGATGTTGTTGGCGTAATTGACATCGAATTTGTGGTCAATCATATTCTGCAATACATTGCCACTCTCCGGAGTTACATAGATTGCCGACGGAATGCGATTGTACGATACACCACCCTTGATGTTGAGGTTACACTTCATAAACGACAACGGCAAACCGAGGCTGACATGGGTGCGAGCCGAGTAGTAGCCATCCATATTCTCGTACGAAGTAACCTCCTTCGGGCGATATGCCTTACCGTTCTTGTCGGTAGGGATTTGAAGGTCGCCAAAATCGGCAGGGAGGTCGAAGCCCTTAGGGTTGTTCCAGGTCGATTGTGAGATGTAATCCTGCTGCATCTGTCCCCAGAACATCCACATGAAGGTGATACCCTTATCCACCTTCGAGAGGTTGTAGTGTGCGCTCACATTATGGGTGAACGAAGGGTTGAGGTTCTTGTTACCTATGCTGATGTATTGCGGATTAGATACATCGAATATGCTCTGCAACTGTGTAACCGAAGGGTTATTAGACCACGAACGCAAGAAGATGCGGAGTGTATTCTCTTTGTTGAAGGCTACATTTGCCATACCGAAGTAGGAGAATTTGTCGTATGTCTTGTCGATTTTGTCGCCCTGCGTTCCTACGATATTGCCATTGAGAATGTCACGCTGATATTGGAGATTTATCACTACAGTATTCTTATTTTTCGAGAAACGGAAGCCCGGACCTATGCGGTGAGTCCAGAAACCGCTCTGGAACGCCTGCGACATATTGTCGTTCTTGTCGGTTGCAGGATTGAACTTATAGTTGTTGTCGGTATAGTAGGTGCTCTTGTCGTTCATCTCGTGCTCGTACCACATACGATACTGCAACGACACCTGTGCATACTGCGAGACAGGCTCGTTGTAGGTTACATTTGCACGCACGGTGAACTCCTCGCTTGGGCGGTGGATATACTGATAGAGTGGAGAGTAGAGCGACGGATTGTTGCCCAAACCCAACCAAGGCTTACCCTCTCCAGGATTGTCTTTAATTATATCCTGATAGTCGCTACTACCGTACTGAATACCATTTGCATCGTTGGCGACGGTGTACTGCTCACGCTCATTGTTCTGATAGTTGAAACGACCATCCACGGTAAGTGTTCTACCCGGCTTGCCCAACTTGGTGCGCAACTGTAAGAACTCGTTGAATCGGAAGGCGTCGAGGTGGCTATGGTTGTGCGAATTGGTGTATGACAATGACTGATGTGATGACTCCTCCAACTCCTCGGCATACTCATTCTCGCCCGTAGTGTAGCCCTCACTGTCCGACCAAGGGTTGTTGCCCTGATATGAGAAGCCTGTGCGTGACATCAACGATGCACTGCGAGATATCTTCCAATCGAGACGAGCGTTGAAACGAGCGTTGTAGTTGATGGTGTTCGACACGCCTTGCTGGTACATATAACCGATAGGCATCGGGCTTTCGTACCACTTCTCGGTGCGAGAGTTGTTGTCGGTGTCGGTGTGGTTGAAGAACAATGAACCTTGGAACTTAACATTGTTGCGACGGCCCCACTCGTCGGAGTAGTTAGCACCTACCGAATTAACCAAAGCGATACCGCTCTGTGGGCGTACCATATATTGTCCGACTGCGCCACGGCGACCACGACCGCCACCACCTTGCTGTCCGCTTACACCCAAGATATCCTCGAACGAGAAGTTCTGCTGGTTGACATTATTGAACAGGCCAATCAACGACACACGAGCATCGCCCTCGAAGAAGTTGACATTTCCTCCGGCAATCCATTTATGACCCTTGGCAAAGTCCTTTTCGTTGTTCTTCTTCCAATCGGGCTCATACCCTACGCCGGCATACATCTTACCGAACTGTCCCTGACGCATACCCTCTTTGGTTACGATGTTGATAGCTTTGTAACCCTCGCCATCGTCCATACCCGAGAACTCCGCCTGGTCGCTCAACTTGTTGAATACCTCGATGCGATCCACAGCCTCGGCAGGCAACGACTTGATAGCGGTGCTTACATCCTCGCCAAAGAACTCCTTACCATCGACAAAAATCTTCTGGATGGTTTCACCTTGCGCCTCTACTGCTCCGTTGGTAATAGTGATACCCGGCATCTTCTTTAAGAGGCCCTCCACATCGGCATCGTTCGACACCTTGAAGGCTCCTGCGCTATAACTCAGAGTGTCGCCATTCTGCGATGTACGCAACGCCTTGACGGTCTTTACGACGGTCTCGATGCGCTTGGCATCCTCTATCATAGTAATCTTGCCGAGCGAGAGAGTTGCTCCTGCAATACGGAATTGCTTGGTCACATCCTTGTAGCCGATGAAGGTGATGAGCATTGTGTAGTTGCCATACGACAAACCCTGAATCGACACATAACCATTAGCACCCGAGGTGTAGTACTTCTTGCTGTCTGGCTTTGCCGTAGGATAGACCTCGACAACAGCACCCGGAACACCCTGCTTGGTCTGTCCGTCGATGAGTGAGAATGTTACCTTACCCGACTGCGCAAAAGCCGAGATGGCAAATGCCATAGCAAGGAACAATAGGATCAACTTTTTCATTATAGCGTAGTTTTTGTTTGCAGTTTTTGTCTTGGTTTTTCCGAAAAAAACCGCACAAAGGTAGTGAATATAATTCATTATATTCAACTAAATAGCGACGAATTGGCGAAAAAATGGGGCGAAATGGGAAAAACCATCCGCCCAATAAAAGATTTATAACTTAATATCTCGGTTATCTCTTCAACCACGCCTTAAAATCGTGGACCCTCGCCTTAGGGATGACGATGCGCTCGGGAGTTTCGAGAGTGAGGTTTGCCGAAAGACGACTGCCAAACCATACCGAGATGTCCTGCACCGCCTTGCGTGAGATGATAAATTGGCGATTTGCTCGGAAGAACTCCTCGCTCGGCAATTTCGATTGCAGTGCCTCTAATGTCTGGTCTATCAGATACTTATCGCCCGAGTGGCAATATGCCGTAACACGCTCCTCGAAGGTGTGAAAAAAGGCGATATCCTCGATTTTGAGAGGGATAATCTTATCTCGGAAATGGACAAGGAAGGTCTGCTCCTTAGGGCGATTTTGGGCAACTTCACTCACTCGCTCCGAGTACTCTTGGCGTTCGATTGATGTGAGGTGCTGCCACTTGTTGATGGCTCGTTTTACCCCCTCCTCGTTGATAGGTTTCAGCAGATAGTCGATGCTATTTACCTTAAACGCCTCGATGGCATATTGGTCGTAGGCGGTGGTAAAGATGATTGGAGTGGCGACCTCCACATTGTCGAAGATGCGGAACGAGGCTCCATCCGCCAGGTGGATATCCATAAACACGAGGTCGAGCTCGGGTTTGGTGCGGAAAAACTCTACACTATCAACCACCGTATCGAGAGTATCGACTATCTCGATATCGGGGCATACCTTGTGCAATATCGCCGTCAGATTCTGCGCAGCGGCGGTCTCATCCTCGATAATAACTACTCTAATCATCCTATTATTCGTTTGCTTTTTTGAGTGGCAGACGCACCACAAACTCCTTGTCGTTATCAATAATCTCAATCTCCTGATTGAGCAACAGCTGGTAGCGTGTGTTAAGGTTCGAAAGACCTATTCCCGTACCCGGATTTGGCTCCAACATTGGTCGCTTCTCGTTGGCTACGACCAGATATCCCTCCTCTGTGAAGATGCGCACCGTAAATAGCTTGCGACTGCTTATGGTGTTGTGCTTTACAGTGTTACCAATGAGCGGTTGCAACGAAATAGGTGGCAACTTATAGTCGATATACTGCTCGTCGATGTCGAATTCGAATGCGATTTTGTCGGCATAGCGAATCTTGAACAGATAGCTGTAAGCCTCGGCAAACTGAATCTCCTCACGCAGTGTCACGAAGTTCGAATTGGCTCCATTTTGCGACAGGTAGCGGAAGGTGTAGGAGAGTTGGTCGATATAGTTCAGCGCTCGCTCCTCATCTTTCTCTCGCACCAACATCGAGAGCGACGAGAGAGAGTTGAATAAGAAGTGCGGGTTGATTTGGCTCGCCAACATATTGTATTTGGTGGTGAGGTTCTCGCTTCGCAATCTCTCATTTTCGAACGATATCTGCTGCTCACGATAGATGAGCGTGTAGATGCGGGAGTAGAGAATTACTACCGCCAACATAAAGCTCGATTTGAGAATTGCTGCAAACTCCACCAACTGACGACTCTGATATACAGGTATCACCTCGCCGGTGTGGATAAGTGGCACGGGCGATATGAAGTATGCCGCAATCGACAGTATGACGCAGAGTGCCGAGCGGAAAAAGAACTGTTTCAGGGTATTGTCGTGACCCTTGAAGTTCATTATTGCTAGCAGGATAAACGATAGCACGAAGTAGAATACGAACTGATAGAGCAGGGTAGTCCACTGCTTCGAACCTCGATAGAGGGCGGCATAGTCGAACTCCTCGCCATTGCGCTTGTATAGGTGGCGCATATATGGGTGCTTTGCCTCGAACGACGAACGCATAGCAGCCTCCACTTCGAGGAGGTCGCCATCCGAAAGCCCCAGCCAATGCAGCCTGCGGTGATCGACATAGATGCTATCGCCCGTCTCGGTGATGATGTAGCCGAATCCATCCTCGTGTACCGACAACCTACCCTCGGCAACCGCCGATATGGTGTTCTTGTTGCGCTTGTCGCTACTTCGCATATTGCCATCGCTATGGTTCGACACCAGCAACAATATATACGAGAAGTTGCAGACAAGGCTGATGCCCAACGCCATAATGGCGTAGCCCACGAAACGGCTCTTTGCCCTTTTAATCCTCGAAAACATACTGCGTCTATTTATCCTCTTCGTACCACGAAGCGTAGAGGCGATAGTCGTTGGCTATGCGCTGAATAATCTGCTCACGCTGCTCGGGTGTCACCTCCTTGACCTTCTTTGCAGGAACGCCCGCATATACCGAGTTCGGCTCCAACTTCGAGTTCGACAAAACCAATGCATTTGCCGCAATGATACAACCCGATGCCACGACCGCATTGTCGAGAATGGTAGCACCCATACCGATAAGGCAGTTATCCTCGATTATTGCGCCGTGAATTGTAGCGTTGTGACCCACCGACACATCGTTGCCGATATGGGTCTGCGACGGCTTTGGCGACTTGTCATAGAGGGTGTGGATAACCGTTCCGTCTTGGATGTTTGTGCGGTCGCCGATAGTGATTTTGTTCACATCGCCACGCAGTACCACGTTGTACCAAATCGACGAATCCTTACCTACCGTAACATCGCCAATCAGCACTGCTGTTTCAGCCACAAATGTTCCCTCGCCAACCTCTGGCGTGTGATTTCTAACTGATTTAATGTATGCCATAAACTATAAAAGTTTTCCGTTTTCCGTTTTCCGTTTTCCGTTTGTTTTCGCTTCTTGCCAATACGATTCCAACTCGTCGAGCGAAGCTTCGCTCACCATCTTGCCCTGCTCGGCAACTCGCTTTTCGAGGTGGTTGAAACGCTCGATAAACTTCTTGTTGGTGCGCTCCAAGGCATTCTCGGGGTCGATGCCGCTCTTGCGACAAGCGTTGATAAGGGCAAAGAAGAGGTCGCCAAATTCCGCCTCCAACTTATCCTTGTCGCCGCTCTGCATCTCCACCTCGACCTCCTTGATCTCCTCGTGTACCTTATCCCACACCTCGGCTGCCGAAGACCAGTCGAAACCTACTGCTGCCGCCTTCTCGCTGATGCGGAACGCCTTGACCATTGCCGGCAATGAGCGTGGCACACCGCCCAGGACACCACTTTTGCGAGCCTTCTTGCGGAGCTTCAACGCCTCCCAATTCTGCTTTACCTCCTCGGGACTCTCTGCCAAGACATCGCCATATACATGTGGATGACGATAAATCAACTTGTCGCACACGCCATTTGCCACATCTGCCAAGTCGAACTTGCCCTGCTCCTCGCCAATCTTCGAGTAGAATACGATATGTAAGAAGAGGTCGCCCAACTCCTCCTTGATACCCTCCATATCCTCTGCGGTAATTGCATCTACCAACTCGAATGTCTCCTCGATAGTGTTGTTGCGCAACGAATGAATGGTCTGCTCTCTATCCCACGGGCACTCCACACGCAGGCGATTCATCACCTCGATAAGTCGTGCCGTAGCCTCTAACTTCTTATCCATAGTGTTTGTAATATTTTTGCAAATATACAAAAAAAATCGTTCTGGTGGGTAAATTTTGCACCTTACTTGCGGCGTAAATGCTCATTTACGCCAAGTAAACTGCGCTTTCCGCCACTGCATAACGCACAAAATTTCCTCCACCATTGACGATTTTGAAGATAGGGTATTGTTCTGGTGGGTAAATTTTGCGCTCCTATCCAATAAAAAAAACGAGAACCCGAAGGCTCTCGTTTATTTATTGTTCCTATCAAGTTTGAACGGATTAGTTCAAGCTTGGCAAGAACGAATAGTCCTTAGAGTAGTGGAGGTTCTGCTCAACGAAGTTTGCAGGGTACGAAACCTTAACATCGACAATCTTGTCACCCTCCATAACCAACTCATACTCAGGATTTACGAAGCCACCGTAAGGCTCGATGTTGAGTGCGTAGTAGCGCTCACGAACCTCCTTGTGGAGCTCGTAGTCGATCTTCACGGCATACTTCTCGATCAACGCCTTACCTGCCTCGAAGTCACCCTCCGACTTGATGCGCTGAATCTCACGCAACTGCTCGCCGAAGATTGTACGCAACTTATCGAAATCATTTACAACGAGGTAGCGCTTGCCATCCTTTACAACCCACTCGATAACATTGTCAGCCTTACCGAGCTCGTAAGCCCACTCCGAGATGAGCTTGCGGTTACGCATATGAGCCTGCTCTACATCCTTACCCAACTCGATACGAGAGAACTGAGTCATCATACCATTCATCACATACGACGAGTACTGAGCCTTAGCAACTTCGAGCGAAGGAATCAAACCAATCTCGATCATCTTCTCGTCACCGAGGTAGTAGAGAGCGAAGAGGTCGGCACGAGTCTCTTCGAGTGGCGACGAATATACGCCCAACTCGGTACCTGTGGTACCAGGAGCCAACTGACCCGAGCCGTGACCAAGACACTCGTGGAGGTCGGTGTGGAGGTCATCCGAGAGCTTGCCGTACTCCTTCATACGCTCACGATCCTCCTCACGGAGTACGAACTCCTCCGAGAAACCGCCACCCTGTGCAGCCTTCTTGTAGGCGTAGGTGATATTGTCGATAGTTACCGACTTCGAGCCGTGATCCTTACGAATCCAATCTGCGTTTGGAAGGTTGATACCGATTGGGGTTGTAGGGTAGCAGTCGCCACCGAGCATAGCCACGGTGATAACCTTTGCCGATACGCCCTTAACCTCCTTCTTGCGGTATGCAGGGTTGATTGGCGAGTGATCCTCGAACCACTGTGCGTTGTCCGAGATAATCTGTGTACGCTCGCAAGCCTTCTTGTCACGGAAGTTTACTACCGACTCCCACGAAGCCTTGTAGCCGAGAGGGTCGCCATAAACCTCGGTGAAACCATTTACGAAATCGACATTCGAAGTGGTATCCTTAACCCACGAAACATTGAATGCGTCGAAGTCACGCAAGTCACCGCTCTTGTAGTACTTAATCAAAAGACCGATAGTGGTTTTGAGTGGCTCCTCGGCAACCTCTTGTGCCTTCTCCAACCAATATACCACCTGCTCCAAAGCCTCCGAGTACATACCGCCTACCTTGTAGGTCTGCTCGTAGATCTTACCATTCTTCTTCACGAGCTTCGAGTTGAGACCGTAAGAGATTGGGCAAGGGTCGTTGCCTGCCTTTGCAATCATCTTGTTGTAGAAACGCTCTACCTCCTTCTGAGTCAAGCCCTCGTAGTAGTTACCAGCCGAAGTAGCGATGCAATCCTCGCCCTTAGCCTGATTGAGGCGGGTAGCGTAGAGTGCAGGGTTGAAGATAGCCTCCAAGATAACCTCTTTCTCGACTGCGAGCTCAACATTGTAAGCAGCCAACTGCTTCTCGAACCACTCACGAGAGAACTCCGGAGCGAACTTGTCGTTCGAGTAGTGGTGGTGGATACCGTTAGCCAACCACATCTTCTTCAAATACTTCTCCATAGCCTTGAACTCAGGACACTCCTTATCGCCATCGTACGAGGTATAAACCTTCTCCAAAGCACGACGGATGGTGAGGTTGTACTTGAAGTTCTGGTCGAACATAATGTCACGACCACACTTTGCAGCCTCTGCCAAGTAGTAGATCAAGATCTTGTCGTTCAAAGACTGATTCTCGAACTCGGGCACCTCGTAGCGGATAATCTTCACATCGTCGAAACGATCCACAACCCAAGGTTGCTCGGTTGCCTGCTCCTTACACGAAGTAAGAGCCATTGCAATAATTCCCATTGTTAAAAAAATGCTTTTTTTCATAATACCTATATTTATTTAAGTGTTGTGCTATTTTTTAGCCATTAGCTGTTAGCCATTAGCCATTAGCCATTAGCTTTTTTTAGTGACAATTAAAGGTCTAAATTTTTATTAACCCCTAACGCCTCTAACGCCCCTAACGCCTCTAATAACTAATATCCGAAGATCTCCTCTTGCGAGAGGTACTTTATCTTGCCGAGTGTGCCGATATACTTCATATCGAGGTCGTTCTTATCGCCCAAGATGCAGTAGGTGTAAGGGCGACCCTTGATAAACTCCTGCTGGAACTTCACCACATCGTCGAGAGTCAAATTCTTTATACCCTCGTAGAGAGTCTTGTTGATATCCTCTTTCAGACCGAACTTCTCATATTCGAGATAGCTCCACAAAATATTCATCTTGGTGGTGCGCTGGCTCTCCAAGTTTGCCAATGCGCCACTCTTTGCCAACTCGAACGCCTGCTCCGAGCGAGGCATCTCCTCGATAATCTCGTCGAACGCCTCTACTGCCTGCTGCACCTTGTCGTTCTGCGTTGCGATAAAGGCGTAGAAGTAGTATGGGTGGTGCGGAACTTTTCCCTTTGCGAGGTAGGTGTATGCCGAGTATGCCAAGCCACGAGCCTCACGCATCTCCTGGAATACGACCGAGTTCATACCGCCCGAGAAGTAGTTGTTGTAGAGGTTTCCCACAGGCGAGTTGTTAATATTCCACTTGTCCTGCTCACGGCACGAGTACTGCATATAATATACCTGCTTTGCATCGTACTGCGCAAAGAGAACGCTTGGCTTCTTGACCGCCTTTGGTGCCACAGGCTCCGACTTCAAGTCGATGAGTATGTCGCTTGTCTTGTGTGCAATGTAGAGCGAACCTACAAGGTCGTTGAGGTAGAGTGGGCCGTAGTACATCACACGGTGCTTGATTTTCGACAACTGCTTGATGTTGGCGAGAAACTCATCGGAGCCGATTTTGCTCAACTCCTTGCTCGACATTGTGCGCTGGCGGATATGCTGCGGACCATAGAGGGCATAGCTCTGCAATCGCTGGAAATTATCTCGCTGCGAAGCCTTGGCATTGATGCGCTCCTGCTCGAAGTCGCTCTTTACGCCCTGCAAAATCTCCTCGTCGCCCTCTACATTTGCGATATAATCCTCGACAATCTCCATAGCACGCTCCATATTCTCGGCAAGACCGTTGATTATGAGATAGGTGCTATCGCCACTTACCGAGATGTTGAACGAGCAAGCCAAGTCGTACAACTCACGCTGAATCTCCTCGGCCGATTTATCGGCTGTGCCGAGCAACTCGAAGTAGTCGGCTGCCAATGCCATAGATTTTACGCTCAAAGTACCAAAATCGTAGCGATAGATGAGCGAGAAGAGTTCGTTTGTCTCATTGCGCTTGTAGAGCACCTCAATGCCGTTGTCGAGCAACGAATGACCGAGGTCACGCTCATAGTCGACAAACTGCGGTGCGATAGGCTCAACCTCCACCTGCTGCATTGCTGCGAGGTAGTCGCTCTGTGCATCACGATTAGCCGAGATAGGGGTGATTGTCGGTTTGTCAATCTTCTTCTGCGACTTATCTTCGCCCTGACGCTTATAGACAATGCAGTAGCCATCCTTCGGCAGATTCTCGTTAGCCCACTTTACGATATCATCCTTGGTAATCTTCTTTGCACGCACCAATTCGGTGGCAACATCCTCCCAATTCTCACCATTGATAAATGCAGCCTCCATCTTATAGGCACGAGCAAAGTTGCTCTCCAACTCTGCCATCTGAGCACGGCGGTAGTTTGCAACAATAGATTTCAAAAGGTCGGAGTCGAACTTGCCATTGCGCACCTTCTCAATCTCAGCCAAAAGTAAATCACGCACCTCCTCCAAGGTCTGACCCTGCTTTGGCTCACCCTCCAAAACTACCATTCCTGCATCTGCCAAGTACTGCACACCGCCCCAAGCATTCAAAACCTTCTGCTCCTGCAAGAGGTTGGTGTCGAGCAAACCGCAATTTCCACCATTCGAGAGAATTGACGAGAGAAGAGTTCCTATGAGCGAGCCCTCGCTGCGAGCACCCTCGACAGGCCAAGCGATAGCCACGCTCTCGCTCTCCAAACCATAAACCTCTGCCTCTTTTACCTCGGTAAAACGAGTAGGTTTGTACTCCTTGACCTTCGGAAGGTTGCGATTAGGCTTCAACTCGCCGAAATATTTGTCGATAATAATAATCGCCTCGTCGGGGTTGAAATCGCCAGCCATACATATTGCCATATTGTTTGGCACATAGTAGGTCTTGTAGTAGTTTTTGATATTTGTAATCGATGGATTTTTCAGATGCTCCTGCTTACCGATAGTGGTTTGCAAACCGTATGGGTGGTTCGGGAATGCCAACTCGAAAATCTTGTCCGACACTTTCCAACCATCGTTCGTGAGGCTCATATTGTACTCCTCGTAGACCGTTTCGAGCTCGGTGTGGAAACCACGAATCACAGCATTTGCAAAGCGCTCCGACTGCACCTTTGCCCAATTCTCAATCTGATTTGACGGAATATCCTCCACATAGTTTGTCTCGTCATACGATGTCCAAGCGTTTGTGCCGTCGGCACCGATTGCCTGCATCAACTTGTCGTACTCGTTTGGAATAGCATACTTCGATGCCTCCTGCGATACGCTGTCAATCTTTGCGTAGATAGCCTTGCGCTCCGCCTCATCGGTGGTTGCACGATAGACCTCGAACAGACGCTCAATCTCGTCGAGCAGAGGCTTCTCTGCCTCGTAGTTCTGTGTTCCGAACTTGTCGGTACCCTTGAACATCAGGTGCTCGAAGTAGTGCGCCAAACCCGTGGTCTCGGCAGGGTCGTTCTTCGAGCCTACACGCACAGCAATCATCGTCTGCAAGCGAGGTTGCTCCTTATTTACCGACATATATACCTTCAAGCCGTTGCGGAGGGTGTAGATGCGTGTTGCCGTAGCATCGCCCTCAACCGACTCGTAGCGGTAGCCGCACGATACTGCAAGCATAGCCACCACCAAAATCATCAACCAATTAAGTCTCTTCATAATATCAAATCTTTACTAGCCCTTACTAGCCCTTACTAGCCCTTACTAGCCTTTACTGGCCGTTAGAATAAGTTTTTGAATACATCCACAAAAATCTCTATCGTCAGCCACAACGAAACTGCGAGTTTTATGCCTGTGCCGACAAAGAATGAGAGGAACGAGCCCCAACCGCTGCGCACGGCACGCTTTCTGTCGCTACTGTCGTTGATCAACTCGCCGAGCAATGCTCCTACGAATGGGCCTACGATAATGCCTACGGGACCGAAGATGAAACCTGCGAGAACTCCCGCCATAGCACCTCGCTCACCAGCCTTCGAGCCACCGAACTTCTTGGTCATATACGATGGCAGCACATAGTCGAGCACCGAAACAATGGCGGTCAGCACACCGAATACCACAAGCCACGCCACCGAAATCTCGGCATAGGAGCAGAAGTACAAGCAGACATAACCAGCGTACGCCAACGCCACACCAGGCAATACGGGCACGATACAGCCCACACAGCCTACCACACCGAATATAACGGCAAGAATCGATAACAAAGTATCCATAAATAAAATTATTCTAATTGGTAAATTTTACACCAATCTTCGGTCGCTAAACTCCTCACATAGGCTTACTATGCTGCGGGTTTATCGCCTTGCTTGGCGCAAAATTTCCTCAATTACCTCTAATTTTCTGTATTAATAGAACTAAAATTCCTCTAACGCCCCTAACGCCTCTAAAGCCTCTAACGCCCCTAATTATCTCACCAACTTGTTGGTCGCTGTGTCGGGGAAAATCACATTAGGCTCGAACGACTTTGCCTCCTCAAAATCCATCGAAGCGTAGGAGATGATAATCACGATATCGCCAACGCTTGCCTTGTGTGCTGCTGCACCATTCAGGCAGATTACGCCACTGCCAGCCTCGCCGGGGATAGCGTAGGTTTCGAGTCGCTCGCCATTGGTAACATTTACCACCTGTACCTTCTCGCCACGAATGATGTTCGCTGCCTTCAACAACTCCGAGTCAATAGTAATACTGCCGACATAATCGACATTCGCCTGAGTCACCGTCACACGGTGAATCTTCGACTTCATTACCTCAATATACATCACTTTATTTAAGTTTTATGTTATCAATCAATCTGATTTCGCCAGCCTGCACTGCGATGCAACCCTGCACACGCTCCGAGTCGCTCCACTCGTTGATGGTCTGCAACGAGAGTGCATCCACCGCTGCGAAATATATCACTTTCAAGAGTTCATTCTTCTCAACCTCGGCAACGACCCAAGCGGTGAGCTCCGCCGGCGAGAGTTCGCCCACCTTGGCTACGGCTGCGCTCAACACCTCGTAAATGTGGGGTGCTGCGGCACGATGAGCAGGGGAGAGCAGAAGATTGCGTGACGAACGAGCCAAACCGTCAAAGTCACGGATAATCGGACAGTCGATAATTTCGACCTCCAAACCAAGTTGCGCCACCATAGCACGAATTACGGCAATCTGCTGAAAATCCTTCTCGCCGAAGTATGCACAAGTTGGCTTCACGATGTCGAACAAGCGGCTTACCACCTGTGCTACGCCATTGAAGTGACCAGGGCGGGTTGCTCCCTCCATAACCTTGTCAATCTGACCGAAGTCGAACTGACGAGTGTCGGGCTCGGGGTAGATCTCCTCGACCGAAGGGAAGAGTACCAAATCGACTCCCGCCTCTGCCAACATTGCGGCATCGGCCTCGGGGGTACGAGGGTAGTTTTTCAAGTCGTTCTTGTCGTTGAACTGTGTTGGATTTACGAATACACTCGCCACCACAACATCGCACTCCTTGCGAGCACGAGTAACGAGCGAGATGTGACCTTCGTGCAATGCTCCCATTGTGGGAACAAAACCTATCTTTTTACCTTGGCACGCTGCGAGCTCCTCTCGCAATGCCTTAACTGTCGAAACTGCTTTCATTGTTTTTGTACCTTTTTGTACTATGTGGGCGCAAAAATACAAAAACAAATTAAGAATTAAGAATTAAAAATTAAAAATTATTTAATTTTATTCTTATTGGAGATGCCGAGAGATTAAAGAATTTAGGGAAATTAGTGAGTTTGAAAACGAAAATCGCTAAGTTCTCTAAACTCATTAAACTCCCTAACTTCTCTATTGTTGAGCGCATTTAGCAGTATTGCTCAATATCCTTTTGGGTAATGGTTGTTCCGCTTAATACGACGAGCCTCTCGACCACATTGCGAAGCTCTCGGATATTGCCACTCCAACGCTTTTCGGATAACACCCTAACTGCTTCTGCGTCAATCTCTTTCGTTGGTATGTTGTACTCTCGGCAGATGCTCTTCAAAAAGTGATTTACGAGTATTGCGACATCCCCTTTTCGCTCTCGCAAAGGTGGCACTTTTATCAGGATTACACCTATGCGATGATACAAATCTTCACGGAAATTTCCATCCCGTATCTCCTGTTCGAGATTCTTGTTTGTGGCGGCAATAACTCGCACATCAACCTCGATATCTCGGTCGCTTCCAACCCTCGAAATTTTGCGCTCCTGCAAGGCTCTGAGAACCTTCGCTTGTGCCGAGAGCGACATATCGCCAATCTCATCCATAAAGAGCGTTCCGCCATCCGCCTGCTCGAACTTTCCTTTGCGCTGTTTTATTGCCGAGGTGAAGGCTCCTCGCTCGTGCCCAAAGAGCTCGCTTTCAATGAGTTCCGAGGGTATGGCGGCGCAATTGACTTCGACAAAAGGCGCCTCGGCACGACCACTCTTGCAGTGGAGCCAGCGTGCCACCAACTCCTTGCCTGTGCCGTTCTCGCCCGTAATCAAAACCCTTGCCTCGCTCTGCGCCACCTTGTCGATGAGCTCTCGCACTCGCCTGATGACCTCCGACTCGCCTACGATGGGCTCTATCGTGCTACATTCGGCACTATTTTTTGTTCGTGTCGGCTTTGGTCGGCAGGTTGTGGGCGCACTATTCTCTGCGGGTGGAGCAATCGCTCGGCGAATTGATTTCAGCAGCCGATTCATATCTATCGGCTTGGTCAGAAAATCGACGGCTCCGAGCCTTATCGCCTCGACTGCCGAGTCGATATCGTTGCTGCGAGAGAGAATTATAAAGGGCAGATTGGTGTCGGAAAGCCCCTCGGCATTGTCGGCAAGAATGATGTCGAAGGGGATGTTTTCGCACATCTTGCGGGCAAGGGCAATGCCTTCGGCACTCTCGGTCGAGAAACCCTCAAATTCCAGTCGCTCTCGCAGATTATTGCGCACGCTTTTTGATTGTTCCAAAATTAAAATTTTTGCCATTTTGCTTTTCTCTAAAAAAATACTATTTTTGCAACATCAAAGGTATGTCTTTTGCTCGACACGGCATAATGCTGCAAGTGGAGCAACAGGAGATTCGATAGGGTCTGAATTTGCTATTTGTTTTGACCTTTTAGAGTGTGTTTTAATACAATTCATTGAGAATTTAATTTAAGGCAAAGCGTGTTTTCGGATATTTTTGTTTTCCGTTTTCCGCTTTCCGTTTTCAGTTTATGAATAAGAACTACAACTATTTGCGCCGTCGTTTGATGATTCCCGAATATGGTCGTCATATCCAGGAGATGATCGATTCGTTGCTCGAAATCGAGGATCGTGACGAGCGTACCCGTCAGGCGAAGGCGGTAATTGCCGTTATGGGTAATCTCAATCCGCTATTGCGTGATACGGCGGACTTTACGCACAAACTCTGGGATCACCTCTTCATTATGTCGGACTTTAAGCTCGATGTGGATAGCCCCTATCCGCTCCCTACCCGTGAGGACTTGGAGGTTAAGCCCGAGCGATTGGCATATCCGCAGAGCGAGATTTCGCACAAACACTACGGCAAAAATATTGTGCGAGTGATAAATCGCTTGAAGTACGATAACCCCGAGGTGGTAGAGTCGGAGATGGGCGATGTTGTTCGCTATATGCACGGCAAGAGTATGGAGTACAATCAGGAGCATCCTACTCCCGAGATGATTGCAAATGATATACGCACACTGTCCGAAGGTGGCATAAATCTCGATGGAGAGTGGATTAGAAATGTCGAAATGGGGCATAAATTGACCTCTTCGCACCAGAAAAATGGAAAGCACCAGCAGCGTACTGCACGCCAACCGCAGAAGGGTGCCCGCAAAAATGGACAAAGACACAATACGCAGAAATAGTGACTCGTTTATCTTGCGTAAAAGTGATTTTTAACTCAAATAGATGTTATGAAGAATTTGTGGCTTAAAATATTGGCTGTGGCGGTAGTAGCAACTGCCGTGGTAGGTTGTCAAAACAACGATGTCGAGATTTCGGGACGCTTTGTGGGTTTGAACTCCAAGATGGTCTATCTCGAAGAGATGGCGGTTACGGGTCACCACATTGTCGATTCGATTGCACTCGACAACAATGGCGATTACCGTTTCAAAATCGAGAATGTCGGCGCCACTCCGTCGCTCTACAATGTGGTATATAGCAGCGAGCGCATTCCGTTGCTCGTTTCTCGTGGCGAGAATATTGAACTGAGCTCTATGGGTAGTGCTCTGCTCAACTACACAGTCCGTGGCTCGAAGGAGTCGGAGTTGTTGCGCAAATTCAACAAGGAGTTTATCTCAGGACAGCTCGAACTCAACAAAACAATTCTCAACTACCATTCGGCAGACGAGGCGACCCGCAAGCAGTTGGCACAAAGCTACAACACAATCTATCACGATATCAAGCGCAAACAGATATCGTTTATCATCGAAAATAAGGAGTCTCTGGCATCGGTCTATGCCCTCTATCAGCGATTGCCGGGCGAGCAGTACTTGTCGAGTGCCGATAGCGATTTGATCTACTATCGCACCGTTGCCGATGCGGTGACGGAGAACTATCCGACCTCGCCATTCCTGCTCACATTGAGCAACGATATTGCCCGTATGGAGGCTCGTATCTCGTTGATGAACTCCATCGAATCACGCACCTATCCCGAGTTGAAGGGCGTGGATATGTATGGTAACGAAGTGGCTCTGTCGTCGTTGGAAGGAAAGGTTATTTTGGTCGATTTCTGGTCGGCAGAGTTGGGTAATAGCAACGCCTTCAATGCTGAGTTGAAGGAGATATACGAGGAGTACAAATCGAAGGGCTTCGAGGTCTATCAGGTGTCGGCCGACACCTCGAAGGCAACATGGATTACAGCAGTACAAGAGCAGCGCCTGCCGTGGGTTTCGGTTTGCGACTTCGGTGGCGAGGCGTCGCCTATGTTGCGTGCCTACAATGTGCGCAAGCTACCATCGAACTTCCTTATTGACAGCAAAGGTGAGATTGTAGGTAAAGATTTGTATAGCAAGGCTTTGGAGCGCAAACTTGCCAAGATTCTTAAATAAACGAAGTATGCACTATTTTGTATCGGACATACACCTCGGCTCGGGCGACAAGGGCGAACAACGCCGAGTGGAAAGGCTCTTTCTCGACTTCCTCTCAAAGATTGAGGCGGATGCCGAGTCGCTCTATTTGGTGGGCGATATCTTCGACTTCTGGTTCGAGTACAAGAGGGTCGTGCCAAAGGGTTTTGTGCGAGTATTGGGTCGCTTGGCAGAGCTGAGCGATAGGGGCGTGAAGATTGTTATGCTTACGGGCAACCACGATATGTGGGTTGGCGACTACCTCACTGAGGAGTGCGGCATTACAATCTACACCAAACCTCAAACCTTAACTATTGCGGGCAAAACGCTCTATGTGGCACACGGCGACAATATGAATATTAAGGGTCAGCCACTTCTTCGTGCGATGAATGCGATATTTCGCTCGAAGTCGTTGCGCTGGTTGGCATCGTGGCTTATCCATCCCAACTGCTTTATGCGCTTTGGACAGTGGTGGAGCGGTAAATCTCGCAAGTCGCATAGTGCCGACTATGGTCCCGAGGTGCTCGACTTCCTTGTCGACTACGCTTTGGTATATGGTCAGAAACACGAGATTGACTACTTTGTCTTTGGTCATCTCCACTATGCCGACGATGTTAAGAGTGCCCAGCGCATCCTCTTTATGGGCGATTGGCACAGCCGACCAAGCTATGTCGTACTCGATAATAATGGCGAAATTGAATTAAAACACTATAACTAAAATGGGAAATTGAGAATTGGAAATTAGTTTTCCGTTTTCCGTTTTCCGCTTTCCGTTTTTTATGAAACAATATCTCGACCTACTATCCCGTATCAAGAACGAGGGCGTTGTTAAGACCGACCGCACAGGTACAGGTACAAAATCGGTGTTCGGACACCAAATGCGCTTCGACCTCTCCGAGGGCTTCCCTTTGCTGACCACCAAGAAGGTCTTTTTGAAGGGCATTATTCACGAACTTCTGTGGTTCCTCAATGGTGACACCAATATCAAATATCTCGTCGATAATGGCGTACATATTTGGGATAACGACGCCTACCGCTACTACAACGAGTTGTGCGTGAAGGCGGGCGTTCTGCCGGTTGCTATGGAGGAGTTCTTGCGTGCTGCACAGGAGGGTATCGATTCACCGATTGAGGGGTACAAGTTCGGTGATTTGAACCATGTATATGGCTATCAGTGGCGCTCGTGGCCACGCCCGAATGGCGAGGCTATCGACCAGATACAACAGGCGGTCGATTTGATTACCAAGAGCCCCGATTCTCGTCGTATTATCGTCTCGGCGTGGAATGTGGCGGATGTCGAGAAGATGGCTTTGCCTCCGTGCCACTCTCTCTTCCAATTCTATGTGGCGGATGGCAAACTCTCGTGTATGCTCTATCAGCGTAGTGCCGACACCTTCCTCGGTGTGCCGTTCAATATTGCATCGTATGCCCTGCTTACTATGATGATGGCGCAGGTTTGTGGCTTGGAGGCTGGCGAGTTTGTCCATACTTTGGGCGATACGCACCTCTATCTCAACCACTTCGATCAGGTCGAGGAGCAGCTCTCACGCACCCCACGAGCATTGCCGAAGATGAAGATAAATCCGAATGTTAAGTCGATTTTCGACTTCAAGTACGAGGACTTTGAGCTGGAAGGCTACGACCCTTATCCAACTATTAAGGCTCCAATGTCTTTCTAAAAATCGTTCTGATTGGTAAATTTTGCACCTTGCTTCGGTCGCCAAATTCCTCACATAGGCAGACTATGCTGCGGATTTGTCGCCTTGCAACGCACAAAATTTCCTCAATCATTGACGATTTTTGGGGAGCTGGTGAAGAATTTTTAATTTTTAATTCTTAATTTTTAATTTCAATGATTTCAATCATTGTAGCCATTGCCGAAAATGGCGTTATAGGCGATAAGAACGCACTACTTTGGAATATCAAGGAGGATATGCGTCGTTTTCGCACCACCACTACGGGTCATCCCGTGATTATGGGTCGCAAGACCTACGAGTCTATTGGTCGCCCACTGCCAAAGCGCACAAATGTGGTCATCACTCGTGGCGACAGCGAGTTCGAAGGTTGCCTTGTGGCACACTCGATAGAGGAGGCTGTGAAGATGTTCTCGCCCGACGAGGAGGTGTTTATCATTGGCGGTGCGCAGATCTATAAACAGGCGTTGCCGTTGGCGGACAAGCTATATCTTACCGTTGTGCATCGCTCCTACGAGGGTGACACCTCATTTCCCGAAATCGACTACTCCGAGTGGCAAGAGGTTGCCCGAGAGGAGTTCGAGCGAGGTGAAGAGTATGATGGAGCCTTTACCTTCATAGACCTCGAACGAAAATAATTCGGATAAACCTATCCTCTAACCACCTGAAAGAGAAAATTTAAGCAGATTATGCCAAATATCGACCCAAACGAAATTATAATTAAAGAGGTGAAGACAAAGTCCGAGTTGCGACGATTTGTGCAGTTCGGAGTAGAGCTCTACGAAGGAAATCCCTACTATTGTCCGCCGATATTTTTCGACGAGGTGAATACCTTCGACCCCGAGAGCAACCCTGCCCTCGAAGTGTGTGATTTTATTCTCTATATGGCCTATCGCAACGGCAAAATCGTAGGTCGCATTGCAGGTATCATAAACCATCGTGCCAACGAGGCGTGGGGCGTCAAAAAATGTCGCTTCGGATGGTTCGACTTTGTCGATGACTACTCGGTGTTTTGCTCGTTGATAGATGCCGTAGCGGAGTGGGGTAGAGCTCGTGGTATGGAGCGTCTGAATGGACCTGTCGGTTTTACCGACTTCGACCACCAAGGTCTATTGATTGAGGGCTTCGACTACAACGCACCTATGGCAAGCCTCTACACTCATCCCTACTACATCGCCCACTACGAGCGATATGGTCTGACCAAGGAGGCCGATTGGATCGAGTATCAAATCACCCCTCCAAAGCAGGCTCCCGAGCGAATGAGGCACGTTGTCGACCTGGTGGCAAAACGCTACAACCTCCACACCGTGAAGGTTAAGAGCGTGCGAGAGTTGAAGCAGCGATATGGTTATACCTACTTCGATGTTCTCGATTCGGCATATCAGAAGTTATACAACTACCAGCCGATGACCCCTCGACAGAAGCAGTACTACTGCAAGATGTACTTTCCTCTGCTCAACTTCGATTTCGTGACGATGGTAGCCAACGAGAAAGACGAAATCGTCGCTGTGGGCTTGGGTATGCCGTCGCTCTCCGAGGCGTTGCGTAAGTGTCGAGGTCGCCTCTTCCCATTTGGTTGGTATCATCTTATCAAGGCGTTGAAAGCCAAGAAGATGACCGATTTCGACCTGCTACTGATTGCTGTACGCCCCGACTATCAGGATAAGGGTGTTACCTCTCTTATCTTCAACGAGATGACTCCGCATTTCACCAAATATGGTATTCAGCGAGTCGAGACAACCGCAATCCTCGAAACCAACCATAAGAGCCTTGCCAACTTTGCCGACTTCGAGTATATACAGCATAAGCGCCGTAGAGCATATATCAAAAGTCTATTCTGATGAGTTCTTTTTGCACGAGTGCGTCGGTCGCCAAAATGCTCACATAGACTCTATATCGAAAAATAGTGGCGGACCGCAAAGTCCGCCACTACCTTTTATAATCGTTGATATACTCTCTCGCCAAGGAGGTGTTCTATTGCATCTTCCAAATCGAATGTCGCACTGCAAAGTGGTGGCTTCGGGTATTGGCAGCACACCTCGTAGAGCGAACTGCC
>JAFVVS010000047.1 GCA_017502025.1 Alistipes sp.
AGAAGATAACCTTCGTGGCGCATCCACCGCACTCTTATGCCTACTGCTCCGACACAAATCGCTCGGGGGCAGTGGCGAAATATGTTGCAGGGGTGGATATGCTCTACCACGAGGCGACATACGGCGCAGCCCACAAAAAGGAGGCGAAGGAGCGAGGTCACGCCACCTCCGAGGATGCGGCAAAGACCGCCGTGGCGGCAGGAGTCAAGAAGTTACTGATTGGACACTTTTCGTCACGCTACAAGGATAAAGAGCCACTTTTGGCAGAGGCGAGAGCAATATTCCCCGAAACCTATATCGCCACAGAGGGGGAGACATTTCGTATATAGACGAAAAAATGCAAAATGCAAAACCGACGCTGCGGAGCGAGCGCAGAGGGAGCTTGTTCACTTTGCCGAGCCGCAAGGAGGAAAAGCCCTCGAAGAGGGGTTAATGCAAAATGCAAAATTGAATAAAATAATTCTGAATTTTGAATTCTGAATTTTGAATTTAGTTTTATGATTACACGAGCCGAAATAGTTGATATTAAGTCGCTTGCGACCAAGCAGGGTCGTGAGGAGTTGGGGGCATTTATTGCCGAGGGCGAGAAGTTGGTGGGCGAGATTCGCAACTCGTCGCTCCGCATTCGTCGCATCTTGCAGACCAAACCAATTTTTGCCGATGGCGAGATTATCAGCGAGAAGGAGATGGAGCGCATCTCGCAACTCAAAACTGCAAACTCGGTCTTGGCAGTGGTGGAGTTGCCTCGCCACTCACTCGCAAAGGCACAACCTGCGAAGAACCTCGTTTTGGCTCTCGACCGCATCCAAAATCCGGGCAACCTCGGCACGATTATCCGCCTTGCCGATTGGTTTGGAATCTCGGATATAGTCTGCTCGGAGGATACCGCCGACTGCTTCAATCCGAAGGTTGTGCAGGCTACAATGGGGGCAATTTTGCGAGTGCGAGTACACTACACAAATCTCTCGCAATGGCTTGCCAACCAGCACAATACAAAGATTTACGGAACATTCCTCGAAGGCGAAAATATCTACTCTGCCGAGCTCGACAAGAGCGGTGTGATAGTTATGGGCAACGAGGGTCAGGGCATATCGGCAGAGGTTGCCGAGACCGTTTCGCACAAGTTGCTTATTCCGCCATACCCTGCCGACCGCTGTGGCTCGGAGTCGTTGAATGTGGCAGTGGCTACCGCCGTTATTTGCTCTGAATTTAGAAGAAGATAGAGCAGAATGCAAAATGCAAAATGCAAAATGCAGAACCGACGACAAACCGAGAGCATAGGGCAAGCTTGCTTGCGCTATGCCGAGGTGCGAAGGAGGAAAAGCCTACGAAGTAGGGTTAATGCAAAATGCAGAATGCAAAATGCAAAATGCAGAACTGACGCAGCGGAACGAGAGCAGAGGGTGCTTGCACACTATGCCGAGTCGCAAGGAGGAAAAGCCCTCGAAGAGGGGTTAATGCAGAATGCAAAATTAGAAAAGAACTATGCTATTGCAAGATAGACTAAAAGATTATCGCCTTATTCTCGCTTCGGCATCGCCACGCCGTCGTGAGTTGCTGGCTGCGTGCGACCTCGAATTTACCCTTGCCGAGAAGTTCGAGTGCGAGGAGCGCTACCCTGCCGACCTCGCCACCGACAAGGTTGCCGAGTACCTCTCGCAGCTCAAAAGCAACGCCTATCCGCACACGCTTGGCGAAAAAGATATACTGCTCACCGCCGACACGGTGGTGATTTTGGGTGATAAGATTCTCGGCAAGCCCCACTCCGAGGAGGAGGCCGTCGAGATGATTTCATCGCTCTCGGGTGCAACCCACAAGGTGGTTACGGGCGTTACGCTCCGCACCGCAAAGCAGACCATCTCATTCTCGGCAGAGAGCCTTGTGTCGTTCCGCACGCTCGAAGCCGAAGAGGTACGCTACTATGTAGAAAAGTATCGCCCACTCGATAAAGCGGGCGCATACGGTATTCAGGAGTGGATCGGTTATATCGGCATCGAGGGTATCGAGGGGTCGTTCTACAATGTTATGGGCCTACCCGTACAACGCCTCTACGCCACACTCAAAGAGTTGATTTAGAGCTTATTCCGTCTTTCGTAATTCCTCTATTTGGCGCAGCAAGTCCTCGGCTGTGCGGAGTGTTCGTTTGTGGATACGCAGACCAATTATTCCACCGATGATTCCGCCAAAAATGGCACTGCAACTGATGGTCAAGAGCAGGGTAAAATCCTCCTGTGCCATATTCAGATAGATCTCGTACTCCATCCAGCCAAACCATACTATCAGCAGAGGAATTGACCAATAGTGCCAACTTTTGTAGATTTTGCGCATTCGTGCCACCTCGGTATAGACCGTTACCAAATCGCCCGAGTAGATATCTCGCTTGCGAAGGCGGTAGTGGCTCAAAAACATCGCCACAAAGCAGATGAAAAAGAGCGCCGAGGTTGCAATACAGAAGGCGGTCGAGTGACCTATTCTCTGGAAATTGAGATATCCCAACGGCATCATTATCAGGCAGATGACACCAATCCAAATGGCTTGACCATTTATTCTGGAAAGCTTGCCCGACATCGCCTCTTTGAGTAGGCGGTCGTTGATAATCTCCTGTGTATCGAGTTGCTTTTTGAGCGTTGCAAGTTGCTCACGCATCTCCAAAATCTCGTTTATCTCGTTGTTCATAGGTCAAAAAGTTTATTCGTTCGACATATTTTTCAGCTGCTCCCGTATGCGCACAAGGCGTACCGAGACATTTTTTGCGGATATTCCGACAATGGCACCAATCTCCTCGTAGGAGAGGTTTTCGAGCCACAACAGAATAATTGCTCGGTCGAAAACGCCCAACTTGCCGATACGACTGCGTAGCATCTGCACCTGACGGGTGTCGTCGTTGGTGTCGGCAAAGAGGTCTATCTTCATATCGAGGCGCACCGAGTCGGCCCTACGGCGCTTTTTGCGGTCGGCACTTATGCAGGTGTTGAGCGATATGCGGTATATCCACGAGCGCAGTGCACTCTCACCTCGGAACGAGTCGAGCCCCTGCCATAGGGCTATCAACACCTCTTGGAAAAGGTCCTCGACCTCCTCTCGGTCATCGGAGAACATATAACAGACCGTGTAGATGGTGGTCTTGTTCTCCCGCACAATTTTGGCAAACTCTTTTTCGGAAATCTTCATTTTTAGGGTTGCTTTTTACCTATTAGACGCATAACCATACTACAAAACTACAAAAAAATTCGGAAAAATGGGGGGGGGTAGGGGGATTAGGGGCGTTAATCCTGCTACGCAGGCTTTTCCTCCTTCGCACCTCGGCATAGTGTGCAAGCACCCTCTGCTCTCGGTTTGTCGTCGGTTAGAGGCGTTAGGGGTGATAGGGGTGATAGGGAATTTAGGGAATTTAGAGAGTTTAGAGAGTTTAGGGATAATTACCTAATAATAATATAATAATATCGAAGACCGTAGCATACCAAAATTTAGAAAGTGCATAGAGCGGAGGAATTTCAACAATAATAAATCCTTTCTAACGCCGTAGTATAGTAGACCTATGTGAGGTGTTAGAAAGGATTTTTAGGGGCAGCAACCGCCCTATATTTGCGCTTTTTTTATAACCATTTTTTGTAACGAAAATAACCCATTGTCAATCCCGAGGCAAGCACCATCAAACCCAATGCAAAGATATAGCCGAGTGGGATGTCCCAGCCATTTGGAAGGGTGTAGACCCATTCGAGCTCGGGCATAAGGCGGAAGTTCATTCCGTAGATAGACGCCACGAGGGTTGCAGGCATGAAGACTACTGCTGCGACAGAGAAAATCTTGACAACCTCGTTCTGCTCGATGTTGATAAGACCGAGAGCAGAGTCCTGGATATAGTCGAGTCGCTGGAATGAGAAGTCGGTATGCGAAATCAGGGAGTTAACATCCTTGATCATCAGTTGCAGGCGTGGGTAGATATCGTTAGGAAAACGCTCCGAGCGCAAGATGCCCGAGAGGATACGCTGGCGGTCGAAGATGTTCTCACGAAGCACCATTGTACGCTCCTGCAAGGTGCTGAGTCGCAAGAGGATATCCTTGTCGATGGAGTCCTCCTTGGTGATGGTCTTCGAGAGAGCCGAAACCTGGCGACCCACCATCTCGACGAGGTCGGCATCGAAATCGATACGCACTTCGAGCAACGAAATGAGGATGTGATAGCCGGTCGAGAAACTGCGGTAGTTCATCTGCAAGCGTTTCTCAGCCTCACGGAAGGTGCGCATCTCGGCCTGGCGTACCGAGACCAAGACACCCTCATTCGAGAGGATAAACGACACAGGCTCGACCTCGAAGCTATCGCCCGTAGGGACAAAGAAGTTCGAGTTCGAGATGATAGCGTTCTCGTGCTCCGAATATTTTGAGGTGGACTCAATCTCCTCGACCTGCTGTTTGGTTTGGAGGCTTATCTCCATAAAGTTCTCGACAGCCTTCTGCTCCTTGATAGTCGGCTGCACCATATCAATCCAGAGAATATCGTCGAAGCCGAGATCGTCAAAGAGTTCGGTGTCGGCATTGCGGATAATCTTGTTGTATTGCTTCAAGTAGATAGTAATCATCTCTTTTCCATTTTAAGAAACCTTCTCGGTTTCAGAGGTTTAACTTCTTTTTTATATGTTCGGTGTGTGCTTGGTTGAAGTTTTGTCAAGAGCCCAAGCACATCGGATTACCTTCAACCGGGATTGACCTTTGGCTCAATCTTTAAGCCGTAGTCCCAGAACTTTTTGAGTGCGTTGTGTTTCTGTATATCGAACAAGAAGTCGATATTGCGAGTCAAGTATTCGTAGGCGTACTCTCGGTCGGCATAGTCGCTTTCGAGAATCGCCTCGTAGATGTGTTCGATACCAAAGGTGAATGCTGCCTGCAACTCGTCACGCACCTCGTATGATACGCCCTTGCGTGCCACCCACACAGCAAATGCGAAAGGCATCTTCGTAGCCTTGTTCCACTCCTCTGCCAAGTCGTAGGTGTAGGCAAATTCTCCCTCGTGGTCGAAAACCTTGTCGCCGATGAGCAGGAAGGCGTTGCCCTCCTCGGCATGAGAGAGTTGCGAGTAGTCGCTCATTGCCACCCATTCAGGCTCGATATGCCACAACTTTTTAGCGAGGAAACCGCACAACTGCACCGATGTTTTGGAGTGGGCATCGAGGTAGATGCGACGCACCCTCTCGATTGGCGAATTGGTCATAACAACCACTGTGCGCACCCTGTCGATGGCACCAATGCAATAGTCGGTAACTATCTCTGCATCAGGAAGCGACGGCACCATAGCCGCAGGCACAAGCGCAATGTCGGCTTCGCCTTCGAGGAATTTTTGATAGCAGGTAGCAGGGGGTGCAAGCAGTAGTTCGGCACCGAGATTAGCGTGGTGTCGAAGTCCATAGATGAACGGTATCGTATTCAAATACGACACAGCAATTATTTTTGCGTTTGCACCCATCATCCATTGCTTGCGAACTTTTGGTTTTACTCTTCGGCTCCTCGAAACGGAGCCTTTATCAGCACAAAGGTAAGCAAAATTTTTGCTAATCGGGTATTTTTCATAGAAAAAATTCATTTTTTTTCATCGGCACAAATATTTCACTATGAGATATTTGCCCGATTTGTTGGGTAAAAAAGATAGAATTTTTTGTTCGCAACTCTTGACAACCCCTATTTTCGGGTTATATATTTGCACCGTCAATCGGCGCTAATCGACACAAGGTTTTCAACAATCGGCGTTCTGCTGTTAAAAACCTTATCCACACCCCAATTTGCTGACCTTTCGGAACATTTCTCGTGTTTTCGACAGTCACGAACAATTTATTAACACACTTAACAACATTTTTCAACCTATGAATCGTGCCTTACTATGCGGTGCGATAGAGGGGTTGGTATCGCAGTACGGCTACCATTTTCATCTGAATGACGAGGCGTACTACCCGACCGTCATCTCTCGCTATCCCGCAGCCTTTATGAGTCAGCCCGAATTCGAGAGTATCGAGGGGCGACAACACGGACGAATAAGCTACAAAGTGACACTGCGACTTGCTCACCAAGGGGCAAAACTCGCCCCGGCGGAGCGAAGTGAGCTTCTCGGTCGGATGGAGCAGGAGCTGATTGAGATCTTTGTCGCCCTCTCGAAGGCGGAGTGCGTGGCGGTGGTAAATGAACTCACCATATCACCCTCGGCTCAGCCGATAGATAATCACGGAGCTGTTTCGCTCGAAGCAAAAGCCAATGTAACCACAATCTTTTAACCCTTCAAAAAGCGATTATCAAATGAAGATAGAGAAAATTTCAGAAAATTTTGCCCCTCTGCACGAGGGCATTCTCTTCGGCATCGACACCGAATGCGAAGAGCCAACCGACATCGAAGTGAAGATTATAGAGATGGCAACAGGCGAGGTTGTAGCCACCAAACTGCTCCGCAACACGGTGGCAACAACGATAAATATCGCCCCATATGTGGAGATTTTGACGGAGTATGCCCCCACTACACACCGCCAAACCACCTTCACGGAGGCGCCAACTGCCTCGTATAAGATTTGCGTAGGCGACATCGAATCGGAGGAGGTTGTCGTGTCGGTAAATCGTTGCAAAATCGGCTCTGCGCCTACCATTGTGGCATCACTTCCCACCACTCGCCATATTGCCCGAGGGGAGAATGACGAGGTGCTGATTAGGGCGGAAAGAGGTAAGAGTATCCGAGCCGAGATTGCTGCCGATACGGGCGAGTCGCTCCACTTGGAGATCCAGACCGCTTCGGGTATGGCAATACTAACCCTTGCTACCGACGACTTCGAGGGAGCGATATCCTCGCTCGATGTTGCACTCTACTGCGAGGAGGAGATCTTCGGCTCGCTCCACTATGCGGTAAAACCCTACCTCAAAACAGCCACCCGCCTGGCGTGGTTATCCGACAGCGGAGCGATAGAGCGATACTCGTTCCCGTCATCCTACAAGGCGAAACGCTACGCCAAGAAGAGGGTTATATCGACCATTGACGGCGTGAAGGCTTCGCAGTCGCACGCCAAGCAGTTTATCTCGCTCTGCTCCCGCATAGAGCCCCGAGCAACGGTCGAAGCGGTGGCTCAGCTTGCCTCATCACCGAAGGTGTGGGTGGAGCAGGATGACAGGTGGCAGTTGGTGGAGGTTGTAACGCCCGAAATAGAGTACAACTTCTTTGGCGAGCCGAGTTTCCTCCACCTCGATGTCTGCTTGTGGCAGAAGGAGGT
This sequence comes from Alistipes sp., assembly GCA_017502025.1. Taxonomy (GTDB): domain Bacteria; phylum Bacteroidota; class Bacteroidia; order Bacteroidales; family Rikenellaceae; genus Alistipes. The sequence continues at coordinate 7,239 of JAFVVS010000047.1, forward strand.
TGGTCTATGATAGCGTTATGGATTGACGAGCAGAGGTGCGATATCGACCACCTACCCACCATACCTATCAACTTCGACAGCTCCACCCTGGCCAATGTCGAGGGGTCGAGAAGTGGTCGTGAGATAGAGTTGGTATTGCCTGCAACACCCGCAAACAATGCCATATTCGAGGTGTCGTGCGATCCACACGCCACAAAGCGCTTCAATATGGAGCACCACACAGCCCGCATCGAGAAGGAGGGTGTGGAGATCTTCGCAGGAACGGCATATCTGCTCGATGCGACGATGAGTAACGGCGCAATCAGCCAATACACCATCCGCATAAGCGAGGGTGGCGCAGAGTGGTTAGATGATGTGGTCTATGGCAAGTTATCCGATCTGGATATCCCCTTTTCGGGAGAGTTGAACATTGCGACCATAGCCGAGTCGTGGGAGGGAGAGCGGTCGGTGCGTTTTCTGCCGGTCTATCGAGGTAACTATCAGCGAGATTACTCCTCGACATCCTCGCTCCCCGTCGAGCGAATGATGCTGACCGACGACTACCACCCATTCATATCGATTTCCGATATGGTCAAAGCGATGTTTGCAAAGTCGGGCTACACGCTTCGCAGCAACTTCCTCGACAGCGAGTTGGGGCGTTCGCTCTATATGAGTGGCGACTACGCTCGCACCGACAACGCCAATGCTAAGGCAAAGTGCGACTTCTTTGCCCGCAGGTCAAAGGAGGGTGTCGCCACCGCCGACCACGCCGGTATGGTATATGCCTCGAACGACTTTGCTGCGCACACAATAGGCCCTATTGTCGATACGGCAAACCCCGAAGCGCTCGATAGCAATGGCGTAAAGATGAGCGACACATTCTGCCTATACAACTCATTCGTCAAGAACGATGCGGGAAACATCTGCTTCAAGCCGAAAGTGGCGTGTAAAGTGGGATTTATGCTCCACCTCGAATACTCCACCGAGTATCGCATCCTTTCGAGAGAGCGATTGTGCGGTTTCGACACCTTCGTAGGGTTGAACTCGGAGCAAATTCAGATACCGCTCGCCAACACCTATCACGACTACCGAGCGGAGGCACAAGCGAACTTCCAATATCGGGCACTCGTCTTCGACCACACCAAAAATCGCCAATATCGACTATCGGCAACGCTTCCCGATGGGACAACGGTTGTGGTGCATAATTGGTCCTCTCGCTCGGCATTGATAAACACTCCGTCGCAGGTTCCGACAAGGTTCATTTTGACCTATCGTGATAGCGATAGCGACACTTGGGGTCTCTACACCAAGGATTGGGCACTCTATCCGGGGTATATCAACGAAGAGGGAATGGTGGATGTGGTGATGGATGTACGCCTTTCGCCACAAGATATTTCGGCAGGCGAGAGCTTCGTGCTGGACAAGTTCTGCTTTGGTGGCGCAGAGCAAGGTATGCAGATTAAAGTGGGTACAGGTACCTCATTGCGACCATTCTTCACAACCGTGCCTGGCTACAACACAATGTTGGAGTTCAAGGATATCGCCCCTCGCAACATTCGCCAAATAGACCTGCTCACGGCCCTTGGCGAGATGTTCAACCTCGCCTTCTACACCGACCGCATCCGAAAGGAGTTGCATATCGAGCCATTGGAGTCGCTCTATCACGACGGGGTGGTCGATTGGAGCAATCGTATCGACCTGTCGGGCGAGATGAGAATAGCGGATGCAAGCATAGATTTGCCACAAGATTTCATCCTCGCCTACCTCGACAACGACCTCGCTACGCAGGCGTTTAACAGGGAGAATGCTACCACGCTCGGAAGGTGGAGCTTCCGCAACCCACTCTACGGCACCAAACGCTCGTCGAAGCGACTCGGAAGCAGACTCTTTACCACCACTCTCAACACCTCCAACATTCTCGGCAGTGCCCCCTCTGCGTCAATTATGCAGGTGGGAGATATCGGTGGCGAAGAGGAGAACTTCGAGGTCGCATTCACTCCACGAATTGTCTGCTACAAGGGGATGCGTACTCTGCCCAACGGGGAGAGCTGGGGCATCGCAACACGCATCGACCGCTACCCCTATGCCGCCTTTGTCGATGAGGAGAGCATAAATCTCTGTTTCGAGAAGCGCAACAACATCGAGGGGCTCAACCGCTACTATCTGCCTATGCTGCAACGGCAGCAAGAGAGCCGAAGAGTTACGCTTGACCTCCGTCTTACAACCGCCGAAATTGCCACTCTCTTTACCGCCGATGGTCGAAAACCATCTCTGCGAACACTCTTTCGCATCAACATTCAGGGAGAGAGTCTGCCATTTCGCCTTGCCAAGATAGAGCATTGGAACGCCGAGAGCAATATCGTGCGATGCACCTTCGAACAGGAACTTAACAACTAAAATTATGCAGAACAAACGCAAACTACTTATCTCACTGCTCGATAGAATCGAACAAAACAATCTCACCTCTGCCGTCGAGCAGATGTGGAACGAGGGATTACTCGACCGCACCGCCGTCGAACGACTCTATATCGAACGAGAGGTCGGTCGCCGAGTGCGTGCCGGCGAGAGCAAGACAAAGGCTATCGGGCAGCTCTCCGAGGAGTTATCCTGCTCCTACGAAAAGGTGCGTGCTGCCGTCTATTACAAAAACAAAATTAAGGGTAAAACGAATGGAAACAGTTATTAAAATCACAAACGAAGCCTCCATCTGCACCATCGACATCGAGGGTGTAATCGGGCTCTCCGAGAGCGAACAGTTCGCCCCCACCACCCACAGTATCGCCACCTACGAGCGATTGAGCGAGGAGATCGAGCGTATCAAGGCGATTGATGCCGAAGAGGTTGTCGTAAATATCCGCTCGACAGGAGGAGATGTGAATGATGCAATGCTCATCTATGAGGCTCTCGTTGCACTCAACAAGCAAATCACCACCCGTTGTTACGGTTATACCGCCTCGGCTGCCACAATCATTGCACAAGCAGCGAGCGTCGGCTGTCGTGAGATTGCCTCCTCGGCGCTATACCTTGTGCATATGTCGAGCAGTGCCATCGAGGGAAATGCCACCGACCTGACCGAGCGAACAGAGCTCTTAAAGAAGACCGATGAGAGAATTGCATCGCTCTACGCCCTGCGCTCCGGTCGATCAAAGGAGCACTTCGAGGCTCTTATGGCCGAAAATAGCGGTCGAGGTCGCTGGCTCTCGCCCGAGGAGGTCGTCGAAGCGGGGCTTGCCGACCGAATCATCGGTGGCGAGGAGTTCACAAAGCGAGCAAACCTCTTCGAGAGGGTTAAGGGGTGGTTTATCCCCTCGAAGCAGGAGCAGAATGAGGTTGCACCAACCTGCGACATAAACATCTTGCACCTGCCCGAGAATACTCTCTCATCATCCTCGGCAATAGCCTTCGAAGAGGGGCAGAGCCGTATCAAAAAGAGCTCTATTATGACAAAGGAGGACCCTTCACTCGAAGGTCACGCCCCATCGCACAACTCTTTGGCGTATGCCGAAGATGTGCAAAGCATCAAAGCCCGAGGTTTGTAATAACCTCGGCAAAAACAACCAAACAACAACTAAAAACACTTTGAAATTATGATTATCGAAAACTCAAAAACTTACAATGTAAATGAGGTTGAGAACCTCTTTTTCCGTCCATCATTTTGTGGCAAATCGGCCGAGGAGTTGGGTATCCGTATCCTCTACAATATGCCTATGCCGACCAAAATTCCGGTATTCTACCACCACAACAGCATCCTCAGAGAGTTCTCGTCGGGCTGGCAGGGCGATGCCGCAGGCGAGTTGCAGGAGACCGAGATTGCAATGACAAAATTGAAGGCAGAGAATGCCTACTCGGCAGAGACGTACTTCTCTTCGGTGTATGAGTTGCTCACCAACTCGGCGGAGATCAACCTTGGCGACTTGACCGGTACCGACCTCGAAAAGGCGGAGACCGAGCTCTTCCGTCGTGCAATCTGCGATAGCATCTACGCCACAATGTGGTTTGGCGATGAGAGTGGCGACATCTCGGACTTCTCGGGCTTCAACGGATTCTTGCGCAAAATTGTCAATATCAGAGAGGTCGACAACTCCGAGGCTCCGGTAAGTGTATTGAACGAGGTTGTAGAGTTCTCTATCAAGGAGCTTATGCAGGAGGTTTGGGTACAAGCAACCCCTCACTTGCGAGCCCTCTCTACCGATGGACAATTGGCATACTTCGTGAGCTCGGACATCTACGATGCCTACCAATTCTATCTCGACGAGAAGGGTTTGGCAAACATCACCGGCGAGGGAAATGGTCGCCCTATGCTCTACTATCACGGCATTCCTGTGGTGGAGCTCCCGGCGAGTCAGTACGGACTCCACCGTGCGCATTCGTTCTGCATCCTTACCGACCGTCGCAACCTTGTCTTGGCATTGAACACAGCCGATTCGCCTGAGAAGGAGATTAAGATGTGGTACAATCCCGACGAGATGGAGAACCGCCAGCGTGTAGTATTCCTCGCAGGTACGGCAGTTGTCGATCCAGAGCTTGTTTCGGCATATATCTTCGATAACGGAGTAGTATTGTTGTAATGAAGACAACCTCGAACTACAAGCCTGTTGGAGGGGTGGAGAGCGTGGCTCTCTACCCCACCGATGCGGTGGTGACGGCACTCTTTTCAAGCGATGGTTGCGAGGTTGAACTCTCGGGTGTTCCCATCGAGGTGCCACTCTTGGAAGATTGCTCACAATATGAAGAAAAGTCCCATTCGGAGAGGGGCTCAACCTCTGTTTCGCACCTGCTCCACCTCGTGGCAGAGAGAGGCAATGCCCAAGCGTGGATGGAGAACGACTTTCTCGAACAGGCAACCTTCGAGGGCTTCGTTGCAGTAATCGCCTTGTGCGACGGTCGCCACCTTTTGGCGGGATATTCGGCTCTGTTGGGCAATGAGCAGCCACTGCGACTCGAATCCCTCACCTCCACATCGGGTAAATCTCTGGGCGATATACCTTCGGTAACACTACGACTTATGGCGCACGATGCCGACTTCTCGCCCATAATCCACAACATCTAAACCGACATACAATATGGAAAAAGCAAAGAGAAAAAACATAATTTGCACCTCGGCACAAAATAGTGCCGATGCACTCTATGCCCACGCCTCGACACCCGTCGAGAACAAAGCTTTTTGGCGTTGGGGCACCGACAACAATCTGCCCGAAGCGTTGGCGCTCCTATCTCGACGCTCGACCGCCCATCGTCGCATCATAAACGACAAGGCGGACTACATCTCGGGCAAGGGATTTAACTATGACGGAACGGTGCCGTTGTTGGATAATATTGTGAAGCGGGCAAATGGCGAGGGTGAGTCGTTGCGACAGATTTTGAACAAGTTGGCATTCGACAAGTCGCTCTTCGGTAACGCCTTTTTGGAGGTGGTGACCGACGAGGAACACAGCTTCCTCTCGCTCTATCACCACGATGCCTCCCACTGCCGCATTGCCAAAGGCTCGCAACACATACTCCTGCACCACAATTGGCGCAATTTCCGCCCAAGCGAAGCCCTTTCGTTACCACTCTACCCCACTTTCGAAAAGCAGAGCGACGGCACTCTCCGCTCGATAATCCACTATAAGGACTACGAGCCTATGTTCGAGCACTATGGAGTACCTCAATATATCGCAGGTATGAATGTGTCGGCAATAGCCTACAAGACCGACCGTTGGAACATCGCCCGATTGGATAACTCGTTCCAACTCTCGGGTGTAATGATGATTGACAATGCGGTCGACAGCGAGGAGGAGGCTTCGAAGTTGGCTCGTATGGCAGAGCAACGCTTTGCCGGCAAACCTGGTCAGGTAATGTTCATCATCCGTGACGAAAGCTCCGACGATAACTCCCGCTTCATACCGCTCGAATCGCAGAACGATGGCGATTGGAAGGCGTTGCACGACCAAGCCACAAGCGATATTGTGGTGGCACACTCGTGGTTTCGCTCGTTGAGTGGTCTGGACTACTCGACAGGTTTCAGTGCCGAGCGCATTCTGCACGAGTATGAGGTGGCTCTCAACACCGTTATCCTCGGCGAGCAGAGCGAACTCTTGGAGCCTATAACCCACGCCATAGGCACGATTTTGCAGATAGATTGCTCCTCGCTCGAAATTATCAACCGCCCACCGACACGCTCAAAGCCTGTCTATATGAAGGTGTGGGAGGCTCGCAAGGCCGACGGCTTGGATTACGACGAGAGCGATGCCGAGCAGCAGAAGTTTCTTGCCGAGTTGGGCAAAAGCACCATTAAATCAGTTGATTAACCTATGAAAAATCTAATTACGAATGAACAAGTTATTTCGTTGGCTTTCGGCGACGGCGAGTATCTGTCGCCAGAAGTTATCCTCGATTCGGACATCGCTTTGGCAGAAGATCGCTACATTGTGCCGGTGGTGGGAGCAGAGCTACATCAAGCGTTGCTTGACGGCTCTTATCCGACTCTGCTCGACGATTTTGTCGCACCTGCGCTCGCTATGGCAGTCCGCACAGTAGTTCAACCTGCGCTGAATGTCCGCACAGGTCAGGCAGGGTTGCAAATCTCCTCATCGCTGCGAGCCGACTCTTCGACCAAAACGGCTATGCAGTCGTTGCAGAAGTCGTTGCGCCTGCGTCGTCAGGCTCTGTTAAGGCGATTGTCGAACCACCTGAAAAACCACGCATCGGAGTTTGCCGAATACGACCCAAGCCACGATGCAATGCAAAAATGCTCGATCGATGGAGGCTATATACAGATGCGCTAATGGTGCCATTCTCGGCTTGGCAGCGCTCTTCGCACCGATAAAACCGCTGATTTTGTGCGCCCTATCGTTTATCCTCGTCGACTTCGTAACGGGAGTTCTCGCCTCCCGTTGTGAGGCGAAACAGAGGGGCGAGCAGTGGTACTTCTCCTCGCACGAGGCGTGGCACACCATCCGCAAAGCTGGTTTTGTATTGCTGACAATCTCGATGAGTTGGCTTATCGAGTGGTGCATCCTCGACTTTGTGACGCTCAACCTCACCCGCATACTTACGGGGGCGATATGCGGTGTGGAGATGTGGTCATTTTTGGAGAACGCCTCGGTATTGAGCGATGCCAAGTTGTTCGAGTGGTTGCGCAACTATGTTAAACGAAAAGTAGAGAAGGAGATTGGAGAGTATGAAGATGAGTAGAGGATTACGCAACAACAACCCTGGAAATATCCGCCTCGGGAACTTCCGCTACAAGGGCGAGAGAGCAAAGAGCAGCGACTCGGCATTTCGTCAATTCGAGAGCGTGGAGTGGGGCTACCGAGCGGTGTTTGTGTTGCTGCACACCTACGCCACAAAGCGAGGTTGCCGCACCCTGCGAACGATGATTAACCGCTATGCTCCGCCTACGGAGAACTTCACCGAGGGGTATCTCCGTTGCGTAACAAACGCCACACACCTCTCGCCCGATGAGCCTATTTCGACCACCGACAGAGCTGTGATGACCGCTATTGTGGCTGCAATGTCGGCAGTCGAAAACGGCATAAAGGCGAATATGAGGGATGTTTGGCGTGGTTGGGAACTTTTTATTGCAGATTTCTCGGAAAAATAGTTATCTTTGTGATAACTATGAGGGGCTTTTACGAAAATATTGCAGAGCGTATCGCAAAGATACCTATGGCGATGGTGGTCGTACCATTTGCCGTGGGTATCTTTTTTGCTGATGCGGTGCAGAGCCCGATATGGCTCTTATTTCTCGCCTGTGTAGTGTCGCTGATTGGCGTTATCACGCTCACAAAGTGGTGGCAGAACTGCGCACTCTTTGCGATGATCTTTGCCGTGGGCGCACTCCTCCACTCCATCTCGTATCGAGGTGAGGTGGAGTACGGAAAACCTGTCGAGATGCTCCTCAAAGTCGAAACATCGTCTGCCGAGCGTGAGGGTTACACCTCTGCCGAGGCGACGATAGAGCATTGTGCCGATGCCTCGCTCAACACCCGCAAAGTGGTCGTTTGGGGCGACTCGCTCACCCACTTCCGAGCCGGCGACCGCCTTCGCCTGACCACCCCTATCCGCCCATTCCGAGCCGAGCGAGAGCAGTATGCCCGACTGATGCACCACCGAGGCTTTGTGGGCTCGGTGTCTGTAAATCATCGTGCCACCTACGAATATATTCCTGCTGAAAAGCGGACTCTGCACGATTGGGCGGTCGAGCGACTGCGAGGGGCTATACCCGAGGGCGATGGTCGTGCCGTAGTCTTGGCGATGACCACAGGCGAGAGGGGCGAAATCCGCACAGAACTGCGTCAGCACTACTCGGCAAGTGGAGCGTCGCACCTCTTGGCAGTGTCGGGCTTGCATATCGGCATTGCCTTTATGCTCGTAAACATCCTACTCCTGCCGTTGGTGCTGTTGCGCTACGGCAATCTGCTGCGCTCGATTTTGGCAATAGCGTTGATTTGGCTCTATGTGTGGCTCTGCGGTATGTCGCCAAGTGCGGTGCGTGCCGCCATAATGTTCTCGTTACTGCAATTTTCGCTCTCGTCGTTGCGAGAGTATGCCAGCATAAACATCTTGGCAGGTACCGCCTTTGCAATGTTGGCTCTCGATAGCCACCTTCTCTTCGATATCTCGTTCCAACTCTCGTTTATAGCCGTTGCAGGCATTGTTTTATGGGGTATGCAACTTTATTGCATAGCCTCCACCCGCTTCAAAATCGTCAATACAATCGTTGGAATTATGATTGTCGGCATCGCTTCGACCATAGCGACAATGCCGTTGGTGGCAAACACCTTCTCGACCATCTCGTTGGTCGGAATTTTGATAAACCCTGCCGTCATTCTTCTCGCCAACATTGTGGTTTTGTCGGGCATCGTGGCGTTGGCATTGCCATTTATGGGCGTGGTGGCGGAGGTGGCAGCCGAGTGGCAAAACCGAGTGGTCGAGTGGGCGGCATCGTTGCCATACGGACACTTCGACATCGCTATATCGGAGGGTGCGATGTGGGGCATATACGCCATATTCGCCATCGTAACACTACTATTTTGGTTGCTACCAAAACGAGAAAAAGAGCAGAAAATTGAGGGATAATTACTATCTTTGCCGTGATGTTTACAAACGAGGAGTTTTCAATATTGTGTAGTGCGGATGTTACCGCCGCCATTCGGGAGAATATTGACCGCAAGCCGACCGATATCGCCCTCGATAGGCGCATACCTCACGCCTCGGTGGTTGCCACGCAGGTCAAGAATCTGCAAAAGTGTCGCACCAAACTTCCGTCGTACTTTGCCGTGCAGGCGATAGTGCCTACACTCGCCTACGAGCAGTCGTCGAGCGAGGAGTGTGCACTCCGCAAGCAACTCTCGGGCGAGAGCGTTTTGGATTTGACCTGCGGACTCGGTGTCGATGCCTATGCCCTATCCAAACGATTTAAGCGAGTTGTGACAATCGAGCGTAGTGAGATGGTTGCCGCAGTGGCACGAGAGAATTTCCGCCGACTCGGGGCCGAGAATATCGAGGTCGTCTGCTCCTCGGCAGAGGAGTATCTTGCCAACTGCACCGACCACTTCGATTGGTGCTTCTCCGACCCCGACCGTCGTGGAGCAAAAGGCGAAAAGTTGGTGCGCTTGGAGGATTGTTCGCCCGATGTAGTGGCACTTATGCCGACTTTGCAAAGGGTTGCCGACCGCATCTGCATTAAGTGTTCGCCTTTGTTCGATGTCGACGAGGCATTTCGCCTCTTTGGTGACTGCTCGGTCGAGACGGTATCGCTCTCGGGCGAGGCGAAGGAGGTGAATATCTACATCGACGGCTCCTCTCCACGCCTTACTGCCGTAGCAATCGGCATTGGCGAGTTTTCGGCGAGTGTCGAGGAGCGCAATGCGGCAAGGTGGAGCGCAGAGCCGAACGACCTCTCGCAATATCGCTATATCACCCTGCCCGATGTGGCGTTGCAGCACACCCGAATGGTGGCTGTGGCGTTCGAGGGCAAGTGCGATGTCTGGTCGAATAATGGCATAGCACTATCGGTCGAAAAGCCAACGAATGTTTTGGGCAGAACATTCGAGGTGGAGGCAATATACGAGATTGACAGTGCGTTCAAGAAGATGATGCGAGGTCGCAAGGCGGAGATTTATCGTCGTGACTTCCCGATGGCAAACTCCGAAATTTGCAAACGCTATCGCTGCTCGGAGGGTGGCTCCGAGAAGTGGTGCTTCACACGAATAGGCGAGAATTTTATCGCGATAAAATTTAATTGATAATTGACAATTGAAAATTGATAATTAAAGGTATTTTAATTCTTAATTTTTCATTTTGAATTTATGAAAATAGTAATTGTTGGTAGCGGAAATGTGGCGGAGTCGTTGGCGCAAGCAGTTGCCGAGGCGGAGGGCTTGGAGTTGGTGCAGGTTTTTGCCCGCAACGAGGAGCGTGGTCGCAAGGTGGCGGAGTTGGCACACAGCGAGTGGAGCAACAGCGAGCTTGCCGAGGCAGATTTGTATCTCGTTTCGGTCAGCGATAACGCAGTAGAGGGGTGTGCAAAAAGTTTGCATATCCCCCAAAATGCCGTTATTGCCCATACCGCAGGGTGTTGTCCGATCGATGCACTTGCTCCGCACACTCATCGTGCGGTATTCTACCCATTCCAGACCTTTTCGGTGGGTCGCAAGGTCGATTTCACGAAGGGTTACATCTTTGTGGAGGGTGTAACCGACCACGCCCTACGCACCGTAGAGGAGGCGGCTCACGCCCTTACCGCAAAGGTTTTGCCTGCCGACACTGCACGCCGAGCGGTGATACATCTCTCGGGAGTGTTTGCCTGCAACTTTGCAAATGCGATGTACGCCAATGCCGCCGAGGTATTGGCAAAGGAGGGGCTTCCGTTCGACATCGTTGCACCCGTAATCGAGGAGACTGCCAAGAAGGTTGTCGAGTTGCAAGACCCTGCGCAATCGCAGACAGGCCCTGCACGCCGAGGCGACACACAGACACTCGAACGCCACCGCAGGATGTTGGCAGAGGAGCCCGAGAAGAGAGAAATATATGACAAAATAAGTGAAGATATATGGCACAGAACAAAAACTTCAAAGAGTTATTAGCCGATGTTGAGGCTATCGTCTTCGATGTCGATGGAGTGATGACCGACGGCGGAATTATGCCGTTGGCAGATGGCGATTTCATCCGCAAATACAACGCCAAGGATGGCTACGCCCTGGCATACGCCGCATCGCACGGCTTCAATATCGGAGTTATCTCGGGAGGCTTCGGCAAGGCGTTGGAGAGCCGTATGAGCCGACTCCACATCGAGCACTACTACCTCGGTTGTATGGATAAGATTGCAGCTATCGACGACTTCATCGCAAAGACGGGTGTCAAGCGTGAGAATATAATCTATATGGGCGACGATATTCCCGATTTGGAGGTGTTGCGCTATGTGGGCATTCCGGTAGCCCCTGCCGATGCGTGCAGCGAGGTGTTGCAGACGGCGGTCTATATCTCGGAGCACAATGGCGGTGCAGGAGCTGTGCGTGATATCATCGAGCAGGTGTTGCGTGTGAAGGGTATGTGGGCGTTGGACTCGAAGGGTGTCATTGCCGACGATTCGAAGGAGGTTGCCTCACGATAGGTATGCAGGAGATTGAGCGCAAATACCTGACGATTGACGAGTCGTGGCGTGAGGAGGTGAGCCATTCGATGCGCATTGCGCAGGGCTACCTCTGCTCTCGTCGTGTTACCGCTCGTGTGCGTGTGTGCGATAATAGAGGTATCCTGACCTTCAAGAGCAAGAGCCGAGATGGCGGTTTGAGTCGCTTTGAGTGGGAGCGCACCATTCCGCTTGGTGTGGCAGAGCGACTGCTCGCCCGTTGCTCGGGGGTGGTCGATAAGGTGCGCCATATTGTCGAGTATGATGGTCACACCTTCGAGGTCGATGAGTTCCGAGGCGAGAACGAGGGGCTTGTGGTTGCCGAGGTGGAGCTCTCCGATTGCAACGAGAAGGTCGCCCTACCGCCCTGGATAGGCGACGAGGTCACGGGCATTCGGTGCTTCTACAACTCGTTCCTCGTGAAGATGCCGTTCAAGAGTTGGAAAAAGTAAAATAAAATTAGATAAGACCTATGAGACCTATGAGTCTGATGGGTCTTTTTTTATATCCCCATTAGCCACATTAGTCCCATTGGTCTTATTGGTCACATCTCTAAATTTTAATTTTGATTTTAAGCAGAATTGCCCACAACCTAAAAAATCAGAGATGATTGAGGGAATTTTTTGCCAAACAAAAAGCCCGATGCGCAGCATACTAAAGCGTATGTGAGCAATCGGGCTATTGAAGTTCTGGTGAAAAATTCACCAATCAGAATGATTTTTTACTCGGTTGGGATGTCCTTGTTTACATTCTTCGAGCCGATGAGAGCATAGTAGAGGAGGAATACAAGACCTGCAACGATTACCCAGTAGCTTACGAGGTAGCTGCCTGTCCAGTCAACAACGGCATTCTGAACGAATGGGAGGATACCACCACCGCAAACCATTGCCATAAAGATACCTGCGCCCTTCTCGGTGTACTTGCCAAGACCCTCAACTGCGAGGTTGAAGATACCGCCCCACATTACAGATGTGCAGAGACCGCAAAGAACGAGCAATGCTGCATTTACAGGGACCTCTGCCAAACCGAAGCCTGCGGTGCCCTTGAATACAGGGAGGCTAACACCAACCTGTGGCAAGAACATAGCGCCCAAAACGAGTACCAAACCTACGCACGAAACTGCGGTAAGCATACTCTTTGCCGAAACCTTTGCACCGAGAGCAGCACCCAAAAGACGACCTACGAGCATAAGCAACCAATAGGTAGCGGTAACTGTTCCTGCGATAGCCTCAGCGCCCGACTCAACATTCAAACCACCATTCTGCAACCACTTCTGCAATACATTCGGAATACCTACCTCAACACCTACATAGATGAAGATAGCAACAGCACCGAGTACGAAGTGACGGAACGACATTGGGCCATACTGCGACTTCTCCTCAACCTTTGCACCTACGGTTGGGTTCTCAGGAATCTTGGTGAGCAAGATTACAACGAATGCAACAGCGAAGATAGCCAACGCAATCCACATCAATGGGAATACATCGCTGATCTGAGCCTTTGCAATGCTTGGTACGAATACACCTGTGAGGAAGATTACGGCAGTACCCATCAACGAGTTGAACGAGCCACCTACCTGAACGAGCTGGTTACCACGGTTACCACCGCCTCCGAGCTTGTTCAACATTGGGTTAACCACGATGTTGAGCATACACATCGAGAAACCTGCTACGAAAGCACCCAAGAGATAGATGCCGAATGCGGTGTTGCCGGTCAACTTACCTGCAACAAACTGAATTGCAACGCCGATGAAACCAACTGCAACAGCGGTCAAAGCGGTGAACTTGTAACCCTTCTTCTGCAAGAGGTTACCGGCAGGAATACCCATTACGGCGTATGCAATAAAGTTGCACAACACACCGAGAGTACCCATCCAGTTAGCAACCTGGAACTGGTTTTTGAGGATATCGCCCATTGGCGATGCAAGGTTTGTGACGAACGAAATCATACCGAAGAGCAAGATGCACACGATGATTGCCGGCACATTCGAGTTTTGTTTTTGTGTCATAAAATTTTAGTTTTTATTGGTTAAAAAATAAAGTTTTCCGTTTTATCTATCACGCTCGACCACATATTCGCACAACGCCAACAACGAGTTGCGATACTCCGTATCCTCGCAAACTGAGAGTGCCGACATCGCTCGTTGCAGGTAGGCCTGCAAGGTCTCTCGTGCAAGTTCCACGCCTTTATGCTCCTCGACCTTGCGCTGAATGAACGCCACCGACTCTTCGCTCTCGGCGCAGAGTGGCAGGTGGTGCATAATCTCCGCCTTCTCCTGCTCCGACACACGCTCCAACACCTCGATAAGCGGAAGGGTTATCTTGCGCTCACGCAGATCGTTGGCTGCCGGTTTGCCCGTATTATTATTAGGTACAAAATCGAGAATATCGTCGACAATCTGGAAAGCCATACCGAGCATATTACCAAAGGTGCGCATTGCCGCAACCTTATCGGGCGAAGCTCCCACCGACAACGCTCCCACCGAGCCACACACCGAGAAGAGGGATGCGGTCTTCTTGTAGATGATATCAAGGTAGTGTTCACGAGAGGTATCCAGCTTGGCTGCGTGGTCGCTCTGAACGAGCTCACCTTCGCAGAGGGTCGACATCGCACCGATAATATGGGCCAGAAGGTCGTACTGACCGCTCTGCAAACCGATATTCATATTGCGTGCGAGGATATAGTCGCCGATAATCACGGCGTTGCGTGACTGCCAACGGGCATTTACCGAGGCCTTGCCACGACGGAGGTTGGACTCATCGATAACATCGTCGTGGATAAGCGAAGCCACATGAATCATCTCGACCAGCATAGCCGCCAACATTGTGCGCTTGCCGAAGTTGCCCGTAGCCGAGGTGGCTCCTGCTGCAAGCATAACCACCACAGGGCGCAACCCCTTACCTCTCGACGAGAGGACATATTCGAGCATATCGCCGATAAGGGTACCCTGCTCCTCGCTGAAATTCTTGCGAACAAAGGCGTTGAACTCCTCGATTTGCGCCTCTATCGGACGACGAATTTGGTCAAGTGTAGTAGTCATAAAAGTCCTATATCCGAACAAAGATAGTGATTTTTCGAGATAGTTGCCCAAAAAATTGAAATTTTTTCTAACTTTGAGCGTTATTTAGTGTGCATATATGGAAAAATTGCAAAATATTTGGCGCAAAGCACTACCTACGGTGGTGGCTGTTTTGGTATTTGGAGTGGTGTCGGTCATCGGCTTTGCTCCGCAGTTGGAGGGGCGAGTTCTGCCACAACACGACATCCGCCAATTCGACGGAATGAGTCGTGATATCCGTGAGTGTCGAGCCGACTTCGACGAGGATCCGCAATGGACAGGAGCGATGTTCTCGGGTATGCCCGCCTATCAAATCAACATCAAATATCCGGCACAAATCATCAAGCGCACGGTCGATTGGGTGCAGTCGCTCTTTGCAGCACCCGCCTCGATGGTCTTTTTTGCTATGTTGTCCGCCTTCGTTATGGCTCTGCTGATGGGAATGTCGGCGTGGGTGGGCATTATCGTGGGTTTGGCATACGGACTCTCGACCTACTTCTTCCTGATTATCGGTGCAGGTCACATCACCAAGATGTGGGCTTTGGTATATGCCCCTGCAATGCTCGGCTCGATACACTACACCCTGCGACAGAATATGTGGGTGGGAGGTGCTTTGACCGCCCTCTTTGCAGCATTGGAAGCGGGAGCAAACCATCCGCAGATTACCTACTACTTTGTCTTGGCTGCGGCGGCACTTTTCATCTCGGAGTTGGTTTTCGCAATCAAAAATAGGGTATGCAAAAACTTTGCATACCGCACCGTGGTGCTTGTAGGAGCGGCAATTTTGGCTCTTGGAGCAAATTTTGCACCACTCTACTACACAATGCAACACACCTCCGACACCACTCGTGGTGGAAGCGCCTTGGCGGTCGAAAACGAGCGTAAAGGGCTCGACATAGAGTATGCTACGGTGTGGAGTTACGGCATTGGCGAGAGCTGGAATATGCTTATTCCCGACTTTGTGGGTGGCGACTCGGGTGCGACCTTCTCGAAGGATGGCGAGGTGGTGGAAGCCCTCAAAGAGTTGGGTGCAAGCAAGCGCAATGCCGAGCAGATTGCACAGCAACTGCCGACCTATTGGGGCGAACAACCCTACACTGCGGGCCCAACCTACATCGGAGCGATTGTGATTTTCCTCGCACTGCTCGGACTTCTGCTTGCCGACAACCGCAACCGTTGGTGGGTGTTGGCAGCGACAATCTTGGCGATTTTGATGTCGTGGGGCTACCACGCAATGTGGTTTACCGAGTTGTGCTTCAACTATTTACCTCTCTACAACAAGTTCCGGGCTGTTTCGACCGCCTTGGTGGTTGTGGAGTGGAGCGCACCGCTCTTGGCAGGTATGGCATTGTGGCAACTCTACCAAAAGTGGGAGGATAAAAAGTTCCTCACTCGCAAGATTGCCATTGCAGCGGGCGTTACCGCAGGCGTATGTCTGATTTTTGCGGTTGCAGGCTCGTCGATACTCGACTTTGGCGAGGAGGCGAGCGTGGCGATGATGGGCGAGGCGTTTGGCGATGTTGAGATTGGAGCAATCGTTGCCGAGGCTATGGCGGCCGAGCGTGCTTCGATTCTCGCAAGCGATGCTTGGCGTTCGATTGCATACATCCTCTTGGCAGCCGGCGTTCTGCTTGGAGCCTTGCGCATCGACCAAAAGTGGCGCACAGGGGCGTTGGCTCTCGTGGCGGTGCTTATTGTTGCCGATATTCTTCCGATAAATCTGCGCTACCTCCCATACGAAACATTTGTGGAGAAGCGCAACACCCAGATACGACCAACCGAGGCAGATAGGCAGATTATGGCGGACAAGGAGCTCGGCTACCGAGTATTCAACCTCACCGTTTCGCCATTCAACGACGCTACGACCTCGATGTTCCACCGCTCGATTGGCGGTTATCACGGAGCAAAGATGGGTCGCTATCAAGACCTGATTGACCACTACCTCTCGAATGGCAACGAGGCAGTGCTCGATATGCTCAACACCAAGTACCTCATAACCAAGGAGGGCGTTATCGAACGCCCGACAGCCTACGGAGCAGCGTGGTTTGTGGGCAATATGGAGATTGTGGAGAGTGCCGACGAGGAGTTGGCGGCATTGGGCGTGATTGACCTTCGCACCACCGCAGTGGCCGAGGTTGGCGCACCACGACCACGCATCGAGGGCGCCGGTGAGATTGAACTCAAAGAGTATCGCCCTAACTATCTCCGTTACGACTACACCCTCACAGGTGGCAGTGCCGTAGCAGTATTCTCCGAAATCTACTACGACAAGGGTTGGCAGGCCTACCTCGATGGCGAGCCTTGCGACTCGTTCCGTGCCGACTACCTGCTTCGTGCAATGGTTCTGCCCGAGGGTCAGCACACCGTAGAGTGGCGGTTCAAGGCTCCAAATTGGAGTTTGACCGAGGCAATAACGCTTATTTGCTCAATTTTGATTATCTTCGCACTCGTAATACCCGTAATTTTGAAATGTTATGGCAACTGCAAAAAGAGACATATCTCGTAGGGTACGCTTCTCCTACGCCACCGCAACCGTGAGTATGACGCTTGTACTGTTCCTGCTCGGAGCAGTGGGTTTCATTATGGCAAACATCTTCTCCACCACAAAGCGTATGCGTGAGAGCGTGACGATGATTGTGGAGTTGAAGGATAACCTCTCGGAGGCGGAGCGTGATAGCGTGGCGGTGCGCCTTGCCGAGAGTGAGATGGTGGCATCGTTGAAGTTTGTGTCGAAGGAGTCGAAGCTCGAAGATGAGGAGTTCAAGCGTGTGTTCGCCGTTGATATCAAGGGCATCTTGGGCGAAAATCCTCTGCCCGATAGCTACGATGTGACTCTTTCGGCCCTCTCGTCGAACAAGGAGGGGCTCGAAAAGTTTGCCGAGGAGGCTCGCAAAATCGAGGGCGTGTCGTATGTGACCTATCCGCAGAGCTTTATCGAGGATATGCACTCCACGCTCGACATTATGCAGTTTATAATGGCGGTCTTTGGCGGAGCGTTGCTCGTAGTGTCATTTGTGCTGCTGAACAACACCGTTCGCTTGTCGGTATATTCGCAACGAGAGTTGATAAACACATTGAAGGCCGTAGGTGCTACGAAGTGGTTTATTATGCGCCCATTTGTGGGTCGTAGCGCATTGCAGGGACTCTTGGCGGGTATCATCGCATCGCTCCTGCTCGGAGGTGCGCTCTATGCCCTCGACCACTTTGTACCCGGCTTAGGCATCTTCCCTCGTTGGGAGGAGGCCGGCATCTTCGCCGGTGCAATAGTTGTGGTTGGCGTGGTGGTTGCAGTCATCTGCACACTGCCCGTGGTCAATCGCTTCGTGAATATGAGGGGAAATAAGATTTACCTTTATTAGAGGGAGTTAGAGGTTGTTAGGGGCGTTAGAGGTTGTTAGAGGTTGTTAGAGAGTTTAGGGAGTTTAGAGAATTTAGAGAATTTAGAGAATTTAGAGAATTTCCCAGACAAGGTAAATAGATAACAAAAGCAAAAAGATATGAAAAAAATTATCGCAAAATTCAACAATGTGGGCAACAAGTACGATAAGGATATGCCTTTGACTATGCGCAACTATGTGCTGATGATTGTGGGTGCAGTGGTTATAGTTTTGGGCTTTGTGTTGATGGCAGGCGGTACTGTGGCAACACCGGAGGAGTTCTCCTACGACATATTCTCGTGGAGAAGAATTACCCTCGCCCCAATACTCGTGGTGGCTGGTTTTGCATTCGAAATCTACGCTATTTTGAAGCGTTTTTAGGGCACGCAACCACACCTCCCAATGTTAAATAATTGTTAAATTTCGTTTGAAGTGTTGTCTGTTTGGGCAACACTTTTTATCTTTGTAGAAGTGAAATAACCTAAACAAACTCTTTATATGGGAGAAATTTACTATGTAATGGTCGCAATTCTTGCGCTCCTCGCCGTATCGGGACTCTATGTTGGCGTCACCAACGATGCGGTAAACTTCCTTAACTCGGCTATCGGTTCGAGAGCTGCAAAGTTCCGCACAATCCTTATCGTTGCCTCGGTGGGTATCCTCGTGGGAGCCCTCACTTCGAGCGGTATGATGGATGTGGCACGCCACGGAATGTTCCACCCTGCTTTATTTACATTCAAGGAGGTGATGATGCTCTATGTGGCGGTGATGTTTGCAAATGTGATCCTGCTCGACCTCTACAACTCACTCGGATTGCCGACCTCGACCACCGTGTCGCTCATATTCTGTCTGCTCGGCTCGGCGATTGCAGTAGCACTCTTCAAGATTGGTGCAGACCCTAACATCTCCTACTTGGAGTTGGGCAACTACATCAACACCGCCAAGGCGATGGGTATCGTTTCGGGTATCCTCCTCTCGGTGATTCTCGCCTTCACGATGGGTACCTTCGTGATGTGGATTTCACGACTCATCTTCTCGTTCCGATATGTGAAGATGTTGCGTCGCTTTGGTGCTGTATGGTGCGGAATGTCGCTCACAGCCATCCTCTACTTCGCCCTCTTCAAGGGTTTGAAGTCGCAACTCGGAGGCACAGCCTTCGTGGCGTGGGTGGATGAGCACCTGCTCATCTCGCTCGGCATTGCGTGGGTATGTTGCGCACTGCTGCTCTTCTTCTTGCAGTTGTTCCGTGTGAATATCTTGCGTATAACCATCCTCTCGGGAACATTCGCCCTGGCGTTGGCATTCGCAGGTAACGACCTCGTAAACTTTATCGGTGTGCCTATCGCAGGTTTGGAGGCATTCACCACAACAAAGGCTGCCGGAGGCGATGTGTCGCTCCTGATGACAGGCTTGGCAGAGCCTACAAAGAACGCCAACAACACCATCTATATCGTATTGTCGGGTATCATTATGGTGGCAACACTCTGGACATCTCGCAAGGCGATGAATGTGTCGCAGACCGAGCTCTCGCTCTCGTCGGCAGGCGATGATGGTGGCAACCAGCAGTTCTCTTCGTCGGTATTCTCTCGTGCCTTGGTGCGTGCTGCGGTAAACACCTCACGCTTCTTCGACAAGATTACACCGGAGCCGGCAAAGAAGTTTATCGAGAAGCGTTTCGAGTGGGCCGATATCGAGCATAGTGGCGCACCTTACGATATGATTCGTTCGACCGTAAACCTCACAACCGCATCGTTGCTTATCGCACTCGGTACCTCGTTGAAGTTGCCACTCTCGACCACCTATGTATGTTTTATGGTGGCTATGGGATCGTCGTTGGCAGATAAGGCGTGGGGTCGTGAGAGTGCCGTATATCGTATCACAGGTGTATTTACCGTTGTTATGGGTTGGTTTGTGACCGGTTTTGGCGGCTTCATCATCGCATTCGTACTCGGTTTGTTGCTTATGTGGGGCGATGTTTGGGCATTCGGCGCAATAACACTCCTCGTGGTATATATGTTCATCCACTCGAACTTTATGCCTAAAAAGAAGAAGGATGATAACAAGAAGAGCGATGCCGAGGTGCGTGAGAACCTCGTAAATAATACTATGACAGGTGTTTCCGAAACCATTAAGGCTACCACACGCATCTACAACCGCACCATTGTGGCGTTGATGAAGGAGAATCGCAAGGCGTTGAAGGAGCTTGCAACCGAGGCTGCCGAGATGTACGAGGAGAAGCGTCGCTTGAAGTACTCTATCGCTACGACTCTGCGTACCACCTACGGCTCGGATTTGAACCTCTCGCTCTACTATGTGCAGATTCTCGACTACCTGAACGAGATGACCAAGTCGTTGGTACATATCACTCGTCCTTCGTTCGAGCATATCGACAACAACCACACCGGTTTGAGCCAGATTCAGACCGAGAACCTTATGTCGATAAATGCCGATGTGAATGAGATCTACTCACGCATTATATATATGTTTACCTCGAATGACTTCTCGACTATCGACGAGGTTTTGACAATGCGTGACAACCTCTTCGAGCGATTGGCTCAGTCAACCAAGGAGGAGTTGGCTCGTATCACCGCCGGCGAGTCGAACTCTCGTGCCGGAATGTTGTTCCTCGGTATTATCTCGGAGACCAAGACTATGGTGTTGCAGTCACGCAACTTGTTGAAGTCTCGTCGCTACTTTATCGAACAGGAGGGACAGGTAATTCGCCAGAAGCGCATATACGAATAAATTTTATTTTTAAAGGGCAACTACTGCGTTGCACTGCGATAAACCGCTTGCTCACATAGGCTTGACTATGCTGCGCAAGCGGTTTTCTTGTACGCCTTGTACTTACCTCCTTAAAAAGAAAATTGGCTCAACCTTTCCAAAAAACAAAAAATCGTCAATGATTGAGGGAATTTTGTGCCAAACAAGAAAATCGCCCCGCAGCATACTCGGCGTATGTGAGGAGCGATTTATTGCTGGGTGGTGCAAAATTCACCAATCAGAACCTTTCAAAAAACAAAAAATCGTCGATGATGAGATTATTTTTGTGCGAAGCAAGGGAGCGAAAGCGGAGCATACTTGGCGTATGTGAGCATTTCGCTATCCGCCGATTCGTGCAGAAAGAGGTCATCAGAAAGGCTTCTGCGCTGAAAAATCGTCAATGATTGAGGGAATTTTGTGCCAAACAAGAAAATCGCTCCGCAGCATACTTGGCGTATGTGAGGAGCGATTTATCGCAGAGTGGTGCAAAATTCACCAATCAGAACGATTTTTCAAAAAAAAATGAGGTCTTCGGAGGTAATTCGACTCACGGGAGAGCACCTCCCGCAGTCTTAGCGACCATATGTCGCAACCTTCCGATTTCCTCAACCAACCTAAAACTACTAACCTAAAATGAACCTTAAAACTTCGCTGCAAAGATAAGGGCTTTTTCGATACTGTGCAAGTTTTTTATTAAAAATTTTTAATTATTTTGTAAAAAATTTTTATGCGGTCTTGTATCTTGCTTATTTTCAGCAGATTGCAATTTGAAAAAATTTTAACAACTATTTATCGCAAAACGATAACACAACGGGCTTCGACACAAAAACGGAGTAGACATTGGAGGTTTTGAATTTATTTTCTACCTTTGTATTTGCTATGAACAGAAAGAGCCTAATAGGTTTTCGTTGCGCTCCCATGGAGCGTGTCCGCATCGGTTTTATCGGTGTCGGAGCACGAGGTGTGCGTGCAGTAGAGCGAATGGCAAACATCGAGGGCACGGAGATTGTTGCCGTATGCGACTTTATTGAGTTCAACATCGAAAATGCATCGGCTATCGTTACGAAGTATGGCGGTAACAAGCCAGCTGTATATCTCGGCGAGGAGGGTTGGCGAGAGTTGTGCGAGAGGGAGGATATAGACCTTATATATATAAGTACCGATTGGGTAAGCCACGCCAATATAGCAATTCACGCCTTGGAGTGTGGCAAGCACACCGCAATCGAGGTGCCCGTAGCAATGTCGGTGGAGGATTGTTGGCGATTGGTCGATGCTGCCGAGAAGGCGCAACGCCACTGTATGATGCTCGAAAACTGCTGCTACGACGAGTTCGAGTTGGCGACTCTCAATATGGTGCAACAGGGGTTGTTTGGCGATTTAATGCACGCCGAGGCTTCGTATATCCACGATTTGAGAGAGCGCATTTCGCTCAACGACAACGGTCATCGCCTTTGGAAGAATTGGCAGGTGGAGTATATGGCGACGCATATCGGTAACTTCTACCCTACCCACGGACTTGGTCCTGTGGCTTTGGCGTTGGGACTCCATCGTGGCGATAGGATGAAGAGCCTGGTTTCGGTGTCGTCGGATGCGATTGGCGAGGCGGAGACCTTCCGAGGTACGATGAACTCGACAATAATCAAGACCGAGCGAGGTCGCACAATCTTGCTGCAACACGGCATTGCCCTACCCCGACCATATAGCCGCCACTTCCTGTTGAGCGGTACGAAGGGTTATGTGCAGAAATACCCGGCACCATATATGGCATTTGCACCCGATACGACCGATGTGCTCTCGGGCGAGCGATGCCTGGCGCTTACGGAGCAGTACAAGCATCCGTTTGTTGCCGAGTATAAGGAGCGAGGCGTGGAGATTTGTGGCACACGATGGATTGACTATCTGATGGATAGCCGTCTGATATATTGTTTGCGCAACGGACTGCCGCTCGATATGGATATATACGATGCTGTGGAGTGGTCGTCGCTGGTCGAGCTGACCGAGCAGTCGGCACTTGCAGGGGGCGCAGTGGTCGAAATACCCGACTTCACCCGAGGAAAATGGGATGAAACAGAGGGCTTCAAATTCGCCTTTGCGGAGTAACTTTCGACAACACTACGAACAACTGCATCAAAAATTTGGTGCAGTTTTTTTGTGGTTTGTCATTTTTTTTGTATATTTGTGTAGGTTCGGAATAGGATAAGGCTATGATTGGTGCTTTTATAACACATATTCAGGCCGAAAAACGGTTCTCTGCGCTCACCGTGCGCAACTATCGACACGACATCGAGTCGTTTGCGGCTTGGTGTGCCTCGAATACGGGCATTCCGCTCGACAAATTCGACTTTACAAAGGTTACAACAGAGGATATACGGGAGTGGATAATCTACCGTATGGAGCATTGCGAGTTGGGAGCAGCCTCGATGAACAGAGAGCTCTCATCGTTGCGCAGCTTCTATCGCTATTTGCGCACTCACGGCGAGATGACACAAGATATTTTTGGTCGCATATCGGCTCTAAAAACTGCACGAAAATTGCCGTCGTTTGTGCCGGAAACACGAATGGAACCACTGCTCGAAAATATACGCACCGAGAGCAAAACCGACGACCTCGTAGAGCAGCGTAATGCGCTGATTATCGCACTCTTTTACAGTTGCGGCATCCGCCTTGCCGAGTTGCAGGGGATGCGCTTCGGGAACATCTCGGCAGACAGAGCGACGCTCCATATCCGAGGTAAGGGCGACAAACACCGAATAATACCCATTCTGCCCGAGTTGAGCGAACGAATCGAGCGATATATGGGGCTACTTCGAGGGCTGGATATTTCGACATCGGCAGAGGCTCCGTTGATAGTGTCGCCACAGGGTGAGCCACTCTCCCGATCGACCATTCAGCGTGTGGTGAAAGCGAAGCTGAGCGAGGCGAATGTGCAGGGCAAAAAATCGCCCCACATCTTGCGCCACACCTTTGCAACACACCTACTGAACAAAGATGCGGATATGCGTGATATACAAGAGCTTATGGGACACTCATCGCTCAAAACGACGCAGTGCTACACACACAACAGCATAGCGCAATTGCAGGAGGTGTATAGGCGGGCGCATCCGCATAAATAAACGGAAAGCGGAAAACGGAAAGCGGAAAACGGAAAACGGAAAACTTTTTTGAGTTGAGAGTTGAGAGTTGAGAGTTGAGAGTTGAGAGATTAAAGACGAAAGACGAAAGGAATTAGGAGTTAGGAGTTAGGAATTAGGAGTTAAATATCACTAACAACCGCTAACAACCGCTAACAGCAAAAAAGAAAGCTATGAAATTGGAAATGATTAGATATAAAAATATTCCAAATACCTGATTTCCGACCAGGTAAGAGTGGAGACTAAAACAGAAAGCTATGAAATTGGAAATGATTAGATGATTTTTGTGCGAAGCGAGGTAGCGAAAGCGCAGTTTACTGATGCGTAAATGAGCATTTCGCTATCCGATGATTCGTGCAAAAAGGGCTAATCAGAACAATTTCCATTTATAAACCTTAAAATTTTTGTACTATGGAGGTTAAGATTCAATCAGTTAAGTTCGATGCGAGCAAGCAGCTTATCGAATTTGTGGAGAAGAAGATGGCTCGATTGGAGCGTTTTGAGGGCAACTCGACAGGTGTTGATGTAACTTTGAAGTTGGATAAGGACAGCGAGAAGGGAAATAAGTTGGCCCTCGTTGCACTCCATGTTCCAGGCGGAGATATTATTAGCGAGCAGCGTGCTCGCACATTCGAGGAGGCGGTGGATTTGGCACTCGATGCAGTGAAACGCCAAATCGAAAAGCGCAAGGAGTAATACAAACATCTATCAACAATCGGGGCGACTACTTTGAGGGGTAGTCGCCTCTCTTTTACCCCAATTCATTGAAGAAAAACGGGCATTCATTGAAAATATTTTTATATGTAATATAACACCGCTATTTTTGTCCGATTTAACATGGATAATTATGAGAAAAATCTACTTTGTTGCGGCACTTGCAGCACTCTCTCTTCTTTGCGGTTGTTCGCAGAATATAGAGGGTGTTGATAGCGAGACTGTCGCTGCGAAATCCGAACTCTCTATCGGTCTGCCAATCGGCATCAGCCGCACGGCAATGAGCGATGAGGGCGAAGCCTCGTGGGTAGAGGGCGACACATTCGCACTCTGGGCCGAGAACAGAACGGGTGGTTTCAACATCAATGGTGCCGACTTCACAATGATGTACTATTGGCACTCTTTCTCGTCTGCGGTCTTCACCTCGTATGCAAATACTCTTGCCGAGGGCGACTACACCTACTACGCCGTATCGCCAAAGCCGGTATCGATAAACAATCGCAAGGCGACATTCGTTCTCCCTGCCGAGCAGCAGGGCGATGCAGTTAATGGAGCGCACGACTTTATGGTGGCTACACCTGTAACTGCCGAGGCTCTGTCGAACGAGAAGGTCAATAATCTCGCTTTGGAGTTCAACCACAAGACTCACCTCTTGAAGTTGGTCATCCCTCAAAACGGCAACCCGTTGAGCGACCCTATCAAGAAGGTGGTGTTCACATTCCCGACAACTGTGACAGGCGACATCACGATCGATGCAACCACTCCGACGGCTGTGCCAACAATCGCAAACGGAAGCAAGCAACTTATCGTGAATATTCCGCAGGGCTTCGACGAGGGCGAAACAGCGTGGGCACGCATTGCCGAGGGTAATCTCTCGGGAGTGGTAACCTACTATGCCGTATCGACCATCGGCGAGCGCACCACAGATCGCACCTTCAATCTCTCGAAGATGTGCGAGGGCGGACACATAACCCCTCTCTCGCTCACCATTCCGCAGCCAATACCTCCGACCATCTTGCGCTTTAAGGTTGGCAAGAACTACTTGGGCGAGGCTGTGCAGAAGGTTTCGATTTACGACTACAACGGAGCGTTGGTACAGAGCTTTGCTGCCAATTCGAGCAACACCTACGACATCGTTCAGCACGGCATCTACGAGGATGGTAAGTTCCAAACCTATGCAGGTCAGACCTTCACTGTTCGCTTCGAGAGTGCGAATGCTATCGTGGAGCAGAAGGTTGCCATTCCTTCGACAATTGCCAAGAACGATGTTAATACCGTCGCTACAATCGATGTTCCTTACCTCTTCTACGAGGACTTCGCCGGAGTAAAAGACTTCGAGAAGGATGATGCTCGTGTGGATAACCTTATGTCGGCAGACGGAACGCTGTTCAGCACTGCGGTTTCGGGCTGGAATGGAGCACACATCAGAGGTGTAGAGGGCAAGAGCGTTCGTGTAAATGTTCGCCACCAAAGTACTATGGGCGCAACTCGCACGAATGGTCGTCTCGACTCGCCGGCAATGAAGGGGCTCAAAGCGGGAGCATCCGTCAAGTTGAAGGTAGAATTCGATATGGGTGCCTACGCAAATTCGGGCTACGGAAGCAATAACGACATCTTCTGTATGGCAGGAACACACACCTCGTCGGAGAGCTCGACGCTCAACGGTAAGGTTACGACAACCGTTGCCGGAACCGAGATTAACGACTACAATCGTATCCCAGGAATGTTCAGCTCACACTGCCTGACAACCGGATA
The DNA here is from genome assembly GCA_017502025.1 of Alistipes sp. Lineage (GTDB taxonomy): Bacteria > Bacteroidota > Bacteroidia > Bacteroidales > Rikenellaceae > Alistipes. Next base: position 33,633 of record JAFVVS010000047.1, read on the forward strand.
CCTCGGCAACAACTACAACAACAATAGTTTTGGTAGTACATTCCCGACCTACTCGTTCACCGCAAGCGGTTGTACTTCGGCAACACGACTCTGCTGGATTCCTTGCTGCGTGCAAACAACTTGGTTCACATCGGGAAATGCCCACTACTACATCTACATCGACAATATCCGAGTATCAATCGCACAATAGGAGGAGCACGAGATATGAAAAAGATACTTTTTGCAATAGCACTTGCCATCGTAGCGACTGCGTGCCACACCTCAGAGGGTGGCGATGTTCAGTTTGGCAAGATTGCCATCAACGCCACAACCCGAGGCGAGGTGAGCGAAGCAAATACCACCTCGAAAACCGTAATCGACGAGTCGCTTATTCCTTCGGAGAAGGATTTGAGAGTGGAGATTTCGGGCAATGGCACAACCCAGACCTGGGCAACCTACCCTGAGTTCGAGCAGGCTCTCAACGAGGGCTTGGTATTCCCTTCGGCTCCGCACACCATCACCCTCTCGTATGGCGAGAAGGGCGTTGAGGGCTGGTCGAAGCCATATTTCGAGGGTATCACCGTGGTGGAGGTACCAAAGTATGGACTCTCCATCGATGCCAACATTATGGTCGGTGTTGCCAACTCTATTGTTTCGGTCGATACCACCGAGCAGTTCGACGGCTACTTCCCTACCTCGTCGTTCAAGATTAACGGCGTTGATTGGGATGCCTCGAAGAGCGAGTTGCTCTTTATGAACACCGGCGAGGTGTCGGTCACTTGCGAGGCGGTACGCACAACAGGCGCACAGGCGACCTTCGAGAGCAAGGTGATGCTGAAAGCTGCAACCCACCACAAGGTGGTGTTCGACCTCTCGACCGCAGGCAAGGCGGTAGTAAATATAACCTTCGACAACGAGATTGTCGAGACCGTAGAACTCGAATTTGAATTGAATGAAAATGCTTAAAGATATGAAACTTGTAAAATTAACAGCAGTAGCACTCTTTGCAGCGCTTTTGGTGGGTTGTAACAACGGAAACCTCTCGTGGGGTGGCGAAGAAAACCCAAATATTTCGAATAAAGGACACCTCTCTCTATCCGAGATGACGGTAGATTGCCGTATCGACGAGAGCGACCCCGAGGTGGGTGTTTTGAGCACCCGAGCAACCCGTGCATCGGTAGATGTAAGCAACTTCGACTGCTCGATTATCAACGAAAACAACGAGGTTGTACTCTCGTTCAAGTATAGCGAGCGACCAACCGAGGCTATCGAGTTGGCTACGGGCGACTACATCTTCAAGATGGTGTCGGGCGAGGTACCTGCCGCAGCGTGGGAGAGCCCTGTTTATGGCGCAATAAAGCCATTCAAGATTGTGCGTAACGAGACAACTACCCTCACCGAGATTGTTTGCTCGTTGATGCAGATTAAGGTCACCGTAACCTATGCTCCCGATTTGTTGGAGCGTCTTGGCGAGAAGACCATCACCACTGTGTCGGTGGGTGAGAACTCGTTGGAATACACGCTCACGGAGAGTCGTGCAGGTTTCTTCCTCGCACCCGAGGCTGTAAATAGCATCAGCCTCCGCATTACAGGTACATACGCTGCCGACAAGGAGAACTTCAAGATTATCGAGATGAACAAGGAGGTGCGTAATGTGAAGGCTGGTCAGCACAGCAAGATTCACTTCTACATCGAGAGTGCCGACGAGGGCAATGTAAATGTTGGCGTACAGATTCGTGATTGGGTAACCGACGAGATTATCCCTTGCAATGTTGCCGACCTCGTAAAAGAGGAGGAGTGGAACGACGGTGGCAATGAGGGTGGCAGCAACCCTCCTGCAACACCTGCCGAGGATCCAAGCATTGTGTGGGATGGACACGACATCTCGAAGCGCACACCTATCGTTCCAGGCTTGGAGGTAGATCTTCTCGTTTCGGCATCGAAGGGCATCAAGGAGTTCCTCGTAGAGATTAACTCGGAGTCGCTTACTCCCGATGAGTTGGCAGGAACAGGTCTTTGCAATGTGCTCAACATCTGCTATCCAAAGCAATCTTACGACTCTCGTACTCCCGACAACTTTATCGATGTGGAGGATGCTCTCCGAGGCTTAGGCTTTGCCGTAGGCGAGGATGTAGTGAACAAAACCTTCGTAAAGCTCTCGATTACACAGTTTATGGGTGTGTTGAGCGCAGTTAGTGGTACCTCTCTCAAAAACCACGACTTCGTAATCACCCTTACCGACAACGAGGGCAAGACCACCGTTAAGACATTGATGCTTCAAACAGGAAAATAGTAGATGATGAAGAGATTATTCAACATAGGTTTGTGGGCGTGCCTTTTGGCATTGGTGTCGTGTATCAACGACCCCAAGGTCAAGGAGCAGGACAACACCCCTTCGGGAGAGAAGGGCGTTGTGTTGTTGAATGTAGCCACACGCACCGTAGATGGCACAACCTTCGACTACATCCTCTCAATCTTCAAGAACGAGGCGGGCAAGTCGATGCTTGTGCGTAAGTACGACTCCTCGAAGTCGGATATGCAGAAGCCCAAGTACATTTGGTTGTTGGAGGGCAACTACACCGCCGTAGTGGAGAGCGGAGTTAAGGTCTCGGCAACATTCAACGCTTCGGAGCAACTCTTCCGTGGCGAGGAGCCATTCGTGATTAAGGGTGGCGAAACCACCTCGGTAGATATCGTTGCTGCGGTGCAGAATATCCCTGTCGAGGTTATCTTCGACCAGACTATCACAGAGGGCTTCCACGAGGGTTACAGCGTGGAGGTTAAGGCGGATGATAACGTAAAACTCTCTTATACCGAGAACAAAACGGGCTACTTCGTTATGCCCGAGGGTGTAAATACTCTTAATTGGCACTTTGTCGGCACCTTCGAGTACGAGGATGGCGAGCAGGTGGCGGTAGATAAGAGTGGCGTAATCGAGAATGTCGAGGCGAGAAAGTCTTATAAACTCTCGTTCAAGTTCTCGAAGGATGCAAGCGGTATGTTTGGCGGCTTGACCGCAACCCTGGATGAGAGTATCGAGGAGCGTGACGATCACCTCTCGTTCTCGCCGGACCCTGAGTTGAAGGGCGTAGGCTTCGATATCAATGCCCACTGCAACTACGCAGGTGGCGAGCGCAAATACCTCGCAACCGCAGCGGCAGAGTTTGTGGGCGTGGCAATTACCGTGGGTGACACAACCTTCGACCCCGTAAGCGCACCTGTTGCAGGCATAGTGCTTACAGGCTTGAATACGCCACAGCTCTACATCACCCTCTCCGAGGATTTCTTCTACTCGTTGAATGGCGGAGCGCAGATGATTGAGATGACAGTAACCGACTCGGGTGGTAGCGAGGCACGCAAGGAGCTCTCCTACTCGCTCCCTGGCGTGAATGGCTACGACAAGAGCAAGGAGGTATTGGCGTGGGCAGGCTGTTCGTCGACCCTCTCGGCAACAGTCTATGGCGCACCTTCGAAGGTGGAAATTCTCCTTCGTGAAGGCGAGGAGGAGTGGAAGCGCAGCACCGCATCAATGGGCGAGGAGAATATCTACTCGGTAACGATTGACGGTTTAGAGCCAAGCCACTCCTATGAATATGCCCTCTCGGTAAATGACAAGATGGTAGGCAGCCCTCGTCGTTTCACCCTCGCCGGCGGTAACCAAATTCCGAATAGCGGTTTGGAGGATTGGTGTACGAATGGCGACGGCGTGGCTATTCCATACCACACCGCAAACAACGCCTATTGGTGTACAGGAAACTACGGAACTGCGATTTTGAGTAAGAACATCACCAATAGCAGCAGCGATGTTCGCCCAGGCTCGAAGGGTAAGAAGTCTATGTATATGGACTCGGAGTATATCGTGGTGAAGTTCGCCGCAGGAAATGCCTATATAGGCTCATGGGGCGGTATGGACGGAACTAATGCAAAGGTCTATTTCGGTCAGCCATTCGAGTACAACGCCAAGCCAAAGGCTATTCGCTTCTGGGCGAAGTGGAACTGCGGTACAATCGACAAGGTAAGTAGCAATGTGGGCAAGAAGGGCAATCCAGACCTGTGCAAGATGTTCTGCGCACTGACCACTGACTCGCACTTGGTGGATAGTAGCAAAGGCAAGGATACGACATTTAGTCCGAGCGATGCCGATATCAAATCGGGCGACCCACGCTACGACAAGGTTCTCTACTCGGCGTATATGGACACCACCGAGTCGAACCCCGAGTGGAAGCAGATCGAGATTCCGTTCACATTCTACGGCGACGACCCTAATCAGGTGCCTACGCACATTATGCTGACATTCACCTGCTCGGGTTATGGCGACTTCTTCGATGGTTCGACCGACTCGTGGTTGTATATCGACGATATTG
>JAFVVS010000003.1 GCA_017502025.1 Alistipes sp.
CGCCGCATCAAGGATATTATGGTTATGCTCATCCTCGGCATTATGCTCTCCTCGGGTGTGGGTGCCGTGGTCGAGATTATGCAATATTTCAGCAGCGAGGCATCGCTCAAATCGTATGTCGTATGGACTATGGGCTCGTTGGGCGATGTTACAGCCACTCAGTTGGCAGTGCTCACTCCTGTTATCGTAGCAGGCGTAGCAATGGCAATAGCAGCTATCAAACCTATGAATATGCTCCTTGCAGGTGAGCGATATGCCGCCTCGATGGGACTCAATATTGGTCGTTCTCGCAATCTGATACTTATCTCGACGACCCTACTTGCCGGAACGATAACCGCCTTCTGCGGACCTGTCGGATTTGTGGGTATTGCCGTACCACACATTGCCCGAATGTTATTCCGCTCGGCCAACCACCGCACACTCCTACCGGCAACCATCCTCTCGGGTGTGGCGATGCTGCTTGTGGGAGATATAATAGCGAAATATTTTGCACTACCAATCAACACCATCACGGCGCTGATGGGTATTCCGATTGTAATCTACATTGTAACACGCCGCCGATGATACGCCTCGAAAACATATCGCTCTCGTATGGCTCTCGCACTATTTTGCGAGATGTGTCGTTGCACCTCGCCGCAGGTGAGCTCTGCGCTTTGGTGGGCTGCAATGGCGCAGGCAAGAGCACCCTTCTGCGAGCTATAACATCCAACGACAGCACCATTATCGGCGCTACTCCTCTTGGCAACCTCTCGGCGGAGCAGGTGGCAAAGAGCATCGCAATAGTTACCACCGAGCGCATCCGCATCGAGAACCTTCTGGTCGAGGATTTGGTGGCTATGGGTCGTGCGCCATACACAAATTGGGTCGGACACCTTCAAGATATCGACCGAGAAATCGTCAGTGAGGCTATCGATGCTGTCGGAATGGGCAATTTCGTTGGTCGTGACACCGCATCGCTCTCCGATGGAGAGTTACAGAGGGTGATGATTGCTCGTGCCATAGCGCAGCAGACGCCAATAATTCTGCTCGACGAGCCTACCGCCTTCCTCGATATACCGACACGCTTCGAGGTGTGCCGTCTGCTTGCCGACTTGGCACACAAGCAGGGCAAATGCATCCTCTTCTCGACACACGATGTCGATTCGGCACTTCCCGTATGCGACTCATTCGCCATAATCGAGAATGAAACCTTGCGAAAAATAGCAACCTCAGATGCTGCAACCGAAATTGACCGCATCTTCAAGCGGTAAGGGCGGTGGTAGTGAGTTTTGCACTTTCGGAAATAAAACACTATATTTGTAGAGATAAAGGGCAATATTTTGTCGCAAAACGAACAACGAGATGGATATAGTTATCACCTATGTAAATGGTTTGGACCCTGTGTGGCAGGCGGACTACGAGAAGTATACCAACCAACCTGTGTTGGAGAAGCGTTTTCGTGATTGGGGCACTCTGCGCTACCTCTTTCGTGGTATAGCCGAGAATATGCCCTTCATCCGCAAGGTACATCTTGTCGTGTCGCACGAGAGCCAGGTGCCCGAGTGGATAGACCGCAACGAGGTGCATATCGTACTCCACAAGGATATTATCCCTGCCGAGTTTTTGCCAACCTTCAACTGCAACCCTATCGAGATGCATCTGCACCGCATCGAGGGGCTCGACGAGGAGTATCTCTACTTCAACGACGATGTCTTTCCGATGAAGCCTTGCAAGGCTACGGAGTTCTTCAAAGGGGGCAAATGTTTCCTCGGTATGTCGCACCACATCTTTGCGTGTGATATGTTTAAGAAAATATGTCGCAACTCCGACCATATGGCCCGCCGAGCGTTGGGTTTGAAGGAGAGATGCCTATTCCTACGCCCACAGCACACCTGTACGCCGATGTTCAAGAGCGAATGTGGCGAGGTCTATTCTAAGATGCCTGCCGAGATTGCAAAGACGGCGGCAGCACGAGTTCGCAACGGCGAAAACCTCAACCAATACCTCTTCCTCGACTATATGTATTTGAAGGGTCGCCTTGTGAATAAGCGCTTGTCGAAGAAGCACTTTTCGGTGGGTATCGTTTCGGGCGAAAAGCTCCACCGCTTCATAACCAACCCATCGCACAAGTTGGTCTGCATAAACGATGTACAACTTTCGGAGGAGCGATATACGGAGTTGCGCAAAGCGTTGCTCGACGCCTTCGAGGAGCGTTTCCCACAAAAATCGAAGTACGAACAATAGAAAAATCGGAGCTCTCAGGCTCCGATTTTTATTTGAAGAGTGCTACTATCTTGGTTATTATTTGCGCAACAAGTGGCACATCTGTTTTGCAATGCATCTTCGCTTTGCGGATCGCAGCTGCAAGATATGGAAACTCCTTGAATAGCCCCAGGCGATAGCACAACGAGTACCAGCCTGCTTGCATTACGATGTCGTCGAAAATTACCGCCACAGGATTTTGTTCCGTAGGCACATCACGATATTTCTCGTATAGGTCGAGGAAATTCAAGGCGTACTCTCTCTTGCGACGGCGAATAGAGTTTCGGGTCATAGCGGTAGGATTGTCCTTACGATAATGATATAACATCTCATCGAGATGTACTATCTTGGTCGCATTGCCCACTATTTGAGTCATCAAATAACAATCTTCGGCGTGCGAATAGCGAGGAGTATAAATGGTGTGCTGCTCAAAAAGTGTGCGTCGTATACATTTGTTCCACACCGAAGCTGCCGCCTTGTGATTATACATATCCTTTACGAAGTTCTGCCTGGTTTTGGCAGTATATTCTCTTTGGTGTTTATGACTCCTACGAGAGGCGTACTCTTTGATAAATCCAAAATACAATACATCGCAATCGGTTTCACCTATCTTGTCGGCTATTTTCTGCAAAGCACCCTCTACTAACCAATCGTCCGAATCGACATTATAGACATAGTCGCCTGTAGCATACTCCAAGCCTGTTTGGCGAGCGGCCGGAAGACCTCCGTTCTCCTTATCTACAATTACGATTTGAGGGCGGAGGTGGGCATATTTCTCATCTATAATTCGGTTGAGCACATCCATAGAGGAGTCCTTCGTGCCGTCATTTACAAATACAAACTGCAAATGAGGATACGATTGCGACAGGAGCGACTCGGCAAAATTGGCGATATACTTTTCAACACCGTAAATAGGAGTAATAACCGATATGGTAATCTCTTTAGCCATTTTATAGAATATCTTTCAATACAAAAGTACAAAATTTTTATGACAAACAAAAATTTACTACCTTTGTATAAACGAAGTTGTAGAATAAGAGATGAAGGAGCAGTTTCCCGTAGATTTAGTTTATATGTGGGTTGATGGCAACGATCCCGAGTGGCGTGCCAAGCGCAACCGATATATGGGTGGCGACAACAAAGGCACTTCCGAGGGTGTTGCCGATGCACGCTGGCGAGACAACGAGGAGTTGCGCTACTCGTTGCGATCGGTCGAGATGTACGCCTCGTGGATAAATCATATTTATATCGTTACCGATGGTCAATGCCCGGCGTGGCTCGACTCTTCGCACCCGAAGATTACAATTGTCGACCACAAGGAGATTTTGCCCGAGGAGGCATTACCGATATTTAGTAGTAGTGCCATAGAGAGTTGTATATACCGCATACCCGGATTGAGCGAACATTTCATCCTTGGCAACGATGATACAATGTTTACGAAACCTACAACAAGGAGCCTCTTTTTCCTCGATGATGGTACTCCGATTGTGCGACTTGCACGATTTAATCGTCGGAAAGCGGTGCGTCGTGGCAATTATAACGGAATGATACGCCGAATGCAGGATATGATTGAGGTCGATTTTGGCAAAAAGATATATCTTGCTCCGCACCACAACTTCGATGCCTATCTTCGCTCCGATTATGAGTATTGCGTAGAGAATCTTCACGCCGCAGAGTGGATGGCAACATCGCATCATCGCTTCCGTACCGACGAGGATATGCACCGCTCCTATGTCAGCTACTATATGGTGGCTGTCGGTCACGCCACAATGCGCAAGGTGGGCCGCTACAACAATATCGATGGTCTATTCAACAAAATAAAAGCCATCCTCACAAACCGATTTGCCAACGATTCGCACTGTATTCACATGTACTATCGTGATTATTGGGCAAAGTATAGGTTGTACAACCCGATAATGATCTGCGCCAACGACTCCGAGCGAGCAACGGATGCAGACGCTTTGAGAATGAAAAAATTCCTCGAAGAACTCTTCCCTAAGAAGAGCTCATTCGAGAAATAGTGTTTCTCATAAACCGTCATCCCGAAGGAGCGTAGCGACTGTGGGGATCTCCCACCGACCCGGTGGTAAGGAGATTGCCACGGCTTGTGCCAAGCCTCACAATGACGAATGGTATGTTAGAACGATATCTGAGCCGAGTCGGTCAATGTGCCGTACTTGGCTTTTACTTTTATCTCGCCACCCTTGTCGCCCGAGCGGATGATGAACGATGCAATACCTGCACGGAATGGCGACACGCTATCGCCCTCGATGATAGCATCACCCTCAACCGAGAGTCGTACTTCGCCACCCGTAAAGTTTGGCACCGTGCCATTCTTATCCTGCAAGCGAACATAGACGAAAATCTGGTCGTTTTTACCAAGTTTCACACCACACTCGCTCAATTCGATTGCCAATTTTGTCAAAGCCTCAGGAGCAGAAACCGAGTGGCGTGCCACCTCCTTGCCATTGCGGAAACCAATGGCTACGAGGTTGTTACAGTTTGGCAAAGCTATCTTTTGGAGGGTATGCAAAGGTTTTGCATAGGGGTTAAATTGCAACTCGCTAACCTCCTTACCGTCGGAGAGGAGTTTTACGACCTCGCAGTTCGAGATTATGCTCTTTTCGACAGGCGAATTCTCGTCGAGATAGGATGCAATATAGACCATCGGCTCACCCTCGGGGCGAAGCGAACGATAGTAGTAGTAGGCATATTTTGGCAAGCGGTCATGGCTCATCACTCCCGAAGCCTCAATCTCCTCGGTGTAGCCACGGTTGTAGTCGAACATCACCCAATAGCCATCCGCCATAGCCTTTGTCGAGGTGAGGTTGTCGTTGTGGGCGGTGTTGAGGTTCTCGACCATCTGCACCATTCGCTTCTCGCCATCCTCACGGAGTTGGCGTGATGTGAGTTCGGGCTTCTGTCGCCAGCCACGCACATATTGTGTCAAACCTCCGTCATTGGCGTAGTACTCCCAATCGCCATACTCCGACACAATAAGTGGCACATCGTCGCTCGTGGTCTTATTGAAGATGCGGAATTGTCGTGACTCGACATAGATGTCGTAACCTCGCTGCCAGCCTGCCGAGTAGCAGTATGGCGCAGGGTACTCCTCGTGCACGAGTCGGCTCATCTCGGCGATGAAGTCGGCCGGTTGCTTGGTCTCGTTGAGCGACGCCTCCCACGCCAAAATAGATGGGTGGTTGCGGTCACGACGCACCATATCACGGGTCTGCTGATAGCAGAATTCACGGAATTTAGGCTCTTTCTTATTGAAATACTGCCAACCATAGACGCAGTTCAGCACGAAGATGCCGAGCGAGTCGCACGCCTTCAAAAAGGCGGTCGATTGCGGATAGTGCGAAAGACGAACAAAGTCGAATCCCGCCTCCTTGATACGCACCGCATCACGCACCTGCGCATTGTCCGAGAGGGCGTAACCGATATATGGGTGGCATTGGTGGCGATTGACACCACGCAGAAAACTCTTTTCGCCATTTACATAGAGTTGGTTATCCTTGATCTCTATCGAGCGAATACCGATTTTTCGGCTCTCCTCGTCGACCACCTTTCCGCCCACCTCGACCGAAGTCTGCAAGGTGTAGAGCGCAGGCGAGAGGTGCGACCAAAGGCGTGGATTCTCGACCAAAATCTTCGACTTTACGGTGGTGCGACTCTTGCCTGCAAGCCTCTCTTCGGCACGGCTCTCGGCAACCACCTTCTCGCCATCGAGCAGGCGATTTACCACCACTATACGCTTCGATTTCTTGCCGTCATTCTCGACCGAAACACCCACATTTACCTGTGCAAACTTTTTGCATACCCCCTCGTAGCTTACGAAAACGCCACCTTCGGCAGGAGTAGTGTCGATAAATGGGTGGGTGATTGCCACCTCACCCTTGCGGATGAGCGACACATTGCGATAGAGACCGCCATACCAGAAAAAGTCCAATCGCTTGATTGGGCGAGGTCCCGTAATCGGGTTGTCGTTGTTGTCGAGGCGTATGGCAATAGTGTTTTTGCCCTTATGCAGATGGTCGGTCAGATCGACCGCCACAGGGAGATAGCCACCGAGGTGGTGCGCACAATGCACGCCATTTACCCACACATCGGCAACATTCATCGCACCCTCGACATTGAGCCACCACTGCTCACCACGCAACTTGTCGACCTCGACCGTGTGGCGATACCAGCAGATACCCTGCCACTGCTCGCCAGGGTAGTACTTCTCGTAGCGAGGTGTATGCGGAAGGCGCACCCTCTGCCAATCGGAGCAGTCGAGCGTTTCGCCCGAGTAGTCCGCCGAGGCATCCGTCGCAATGCGGAACAACCAATTGTGATTCATCTGCTCCTCGGCACCATAAGCGGCAAGGGCAACAAGCACAAAGAGTACGGTAAATAGTCTTTTCATATCGAGGTTAGAGTGTTAATTTTTCGGTTTTAGCACGAGCATAGGCAATCAAATCGGTAGGCGAAAGGCGCAACTGCAAACCTCGCTGACCTGCGCTGATGTAGATGTAGTCGAACTCCAAACACGACTCGTCGATAAAGGTCGGGAAGGGCTTTTTCATTCCTATCGGCGTACAACCACCTCGGATATAGCCCGTAGTAGGCAATAACTCCTTCATCGGTATAAGGTCGCACTTTTTGTTGCCCGACACCTTGGCTGCCACCTTCAAATCGACCTCCTTATCGCCCTGAATAACGCACACAAAGTGCCCGTTGCGATCTCCCTTCAAGACTAATGTCTTGAAAACCCTCTCGATAGGCTCGCCGAGCGACTCTGCCACATGGGTGGCTGCCAGGTCGTTTTCATCCACCTCGTATGGTATCAGCTCGTAGGAAATCTTCGCCTTATCGAGCAGTCGTGCTGCATTTGTCTTATTTATATTCTGTTTTGCCATAATGCAAAGGTAGCAAAATTTGGTTGTTTCACATAAAAAAGATAACTTTGTGTAGAATTTATAGTTAAAAATTGAATGAATATGAAAAAAGTCTTACTCTTTGTTGTTGCATCGTTGCTGATTTTGTCGGCAACAGCACAAAACCCCGACTCGGTGAAATTGGTTACTGCTCCACGCCAGGAGTTGAAACTCCCGAACGGTGCAGAGGGATATGTTATCCTTAGAGCAAATATCCTCGACTCCTACCAGACCATTTCGGTTATTCGCTACTCGCCAAAGCGCTTCAAGACAACAATCGTTCAGCCCGAGAAGCTTACTCGTCTTTCGGCTACCGCCAAGTCGATAAATGGCGACTTCGGTGTGAATGCGGGCTATTGGGATGTACGCATCGACCAGCCTTCAACATTCCTCAAACTTGGTGGCAAGCAGTTGTCGGTTACTGCCGATTTCGAGAAGGAGCGTGTCGACGGTTTGATGTGTGTTGGCAAGAAGAAGGTCGTTCTCGACTACTGCAAAGCGGGCGAGGAGGCGAAATACGCAAAGAAGTATAAGGATATCTTGGCTGCGGGCCCTGTGCTTATCGATGAGGGCAAGCCGATGGATCACGATGCATACACCAAGGGTATGGTCGATAATGCGGGCGGAAAGCCTGTGGGTGCATTCTACACCTACACACAGCGTCACCCTCGCACCGCAATCGGCACCGACAAGAAGGGTAATGTATATCTCGTGGTTGTCGATGGTCGCTCGAAGGGCAATGCCGAGGGTGTAACCATCAGCGAATTTACGAAGGTGTGCGCTTGGCTCGGTATGCGTGATGCTATCAACCTCGATGGCGGTGGTTCGTCGTCGATGTGGACTGCCGAGGAGGGCACTGTGAGCTACCCTTGTCGCAACAAGAAGTTCGACCACGCAGGTGAGCGTCGAGTATCGAGCTGCGTGATTGTTAAAAGTAAGAAATAGCGAGCGATGAAACGACTTCTCGGAACTATTACGCTCCTTCTTCTATCGCTGTCGGTATTCGCCCAGAGTGCCGACTCGGTGGCGTTTGTTTCGGCACGACGACAGAAATTTAAGATTAGAAACGGTGCGGGTTACACCCTATCGACCACCCTCTTTGGAGCAGCCCAAACTATCTCGGTTATAAAGTTCTCGCCCGAGAAGTTCAGATTGGAGGTTATCCAGCCAGAGGAGCATACCGAGGTGAGCGTAGTGGGCGAAGACAGCCGTGCGCAGTTCGCCATAAATGCCGGTTTCTGGAATAGAAATATGATGCCGACAACATTCATAAAGAGTAAGGGTGCCGTGGTATCAACCACCCATCTTGGACTAATGCCACGCATCAATGGCGTACTCTTTATATATGAGCACGGTATCGAGATTGTAGAGTCGGAGGATGCACCAGACTACCCTTCACTTGCCGAGAAGTGTAACAACTGCGACAATATCCTCGCTTGCGGTCCGCTGCTTGTTGACAATGGCAAGCGAATGAACTATGACCATATTATCAACTCGCAGGATGAGAGTCTTCGACGCAAAGGTGTGTTCTATAAGCGTCGCCACCCTCGCAGTGCCATAGGTTGCGACAGAGAGGGTAATATCTACTTTATGGTGGTTGATGGTCGTGTCAAGGATCGTGCCGAAGGTGTGTCGATTGCAGAGCTTTCGCAGCTGTGTATGTGGCTCGGATTGTACGATGCTATGAACCTCGACGGAGGTGGCTCATCGGCTTTGTGGAGCAACAAATATGGCGTAATAAACCACCCTTGCGACAATCGCAAGTTCGACCACGAAGGCGAGCGCAAGGTGTCGAGCGTTATTGTTGCAAAGAAGAAATAGCAGACAATTCAGACATTTATACAGGGGCATGTACGACAGTGAGTTGGACACGCTCTTTTTGTCGGGAGCTACGCCAAAGCCGATAATTCCGACTCTTTTTGCGGTGCGACAGCATATTTTCCTCGAAAAATTTGGACTTTGCGAAAAAGTGTATTACATTTGCACCCGATTTCGGAAGGAATCTAAATGGTGGATGTAGCTCAGCTGGTTAGAGTTGCGGATTGTGGTTCCGAAGGTCGTGGGTTCGAATCCCATCTTCCACCCGAAGATTGAAAGCCTTGCACAAGCAAGGCTTTTTTATTGTATATGGTAGTGGGAACTCGTTCACAAACTACCATATACAATAAAAGATTGTGGCGAAGCCACTTTCAATCTTTGGTAGTGCCCCTGCGGCGAGCAGAGGGGAAAGACGAGCGAAGCGATGTCAATCCCATCCACCCTTAACTTTTTGCAAGTTGCCCAAAACATCCTTGCTGAGTGCAGCGTCGTTCGGAAGTGCCACTGCGGCGAGCCGAGGGGAAAGACGAGCGAAGCAATGTCAATCCCATCCAAACATCCCCTACAACAAAAAGAGATGCCTCGAAAGGCATCTCTTCGCTTTTTGTCGTACCCAATTTAGTAGCGCAGCCAACGCCACAAATCCTTCAACTTTGGTTTTGCGCCGTGCATAAAGATACCTATCTTATATATCTTGGCTGCACCCCACACGCACACCACAAAGGTCGCATACAACAACGCCAGCGAGGTTGCAATCTCCCACATAGGGATACCGCTCGGGATGCGGGCAACCATCACGATAGGCGAGGTAAATGGAATGAGCGAGCACCAGAACACAATCGGTGAGTTCGGATCCTTCATAATCATCATCGTAACCACAAATGCCACGATAATAGGCAGGGTAACAACCGTAGTGAGCTGCTGTGCATCCTGTGCCTGGTCGACGCTTGCGCCAATGGCCGCATAGAGCGACGCATAGAGCAGGAATCCGCCAATCGTAAAGAGCAACACCACAGCCACAATCATTGCAATATGACCTGTATCGAGCACCGAAGCCAGGGCGGTAAGCATCTCCGGAGCGACATCCTGCTGCATAGCCAATGCCGACACATCGGCACCTGCCTGCACCTGCTGAACACTCTCGATAAGGTTCTCAGGCATCAATGCCGGCATAATAACTGCACTGAAAACAACCAACAACACACCCCAAACGAGTATCTGCGTTGCCGCCACGAGGGCGATACCGAGAATCTTACCCATCAACATTTCAAAAGGCTTCACCGTAGAGACCATAACCTCCAAGATGCGTGAACTCTTCTCGTCGATCACGCTCTGCATAACCATACTGCCATAAATGGCGAGGATGAAGTAGAGCAGAAAACCGAGCACCATACCCACCAACGAGGATGCAATTGCCGACGAAGCGGCAGACTCCTTATCCTTGTCGGTGCGGAAGGTTGCCAGATGCACCGAAGCCTCGACCTTGTCGAGTATTTCGTCGATATTCTCGATGTTGTAAGCCTTCAAACGCTCGCTCTCGATGACCTTCTCGATCTGGTCGGCGATATTCTCTTCGAGCATCAACGACGACGAAGCCGAGGTGTAGAGGCGTGCATCGCTCGGGTTCTCGACAATCGCCTTGCCGATGTGAAGCACTCCGAAATTGGTCTCGTCTTCTGCCGTAGCAACGAGCGTCTCGGCGATGTTTGTATCCGAAAAGACAAACTCCACCTCCTCGTCGGATTGGAGATGCGGAGCAACGATGCCACTCTCATCCACAACGGTTATTTTGCGGGTATCCGAGTCGGCATACTCCATAATCAAAGTGGGTGCCGCACCCATCAAAATCATAAACAGCGGCATCAAAATCGTCGTAAAAATAAACGACTTCTTATATACTCTCTCTCGGTACTCACGACCGATAATCAAACCTATGTTTCTCATTTTCAAATTGACAATTGATAATTGATAATTGACCTTCGGTCTTCACTGCTCCGCCTCGGCAAAGTCTGCAAGCAGCCTCTGCACTCGGCTTAATCGCAGCGGTGACAATTAAAGGTATTTTATCTATTTAATTTTGCATTTTGCATTTTGAATTCTGCATTCTTTATTCGTGCTGGCAAGCTCGAATAAAGATATCATTCATACTCGGCACCTCCTCGGTGAATTGGCGCAACTCGACCGAGTCGTTGATGAGAGATACCACCGAGCGAACATCCTCGTTGCGCTCGATATGGAGTTTGAGCGAGGAGTAGCCGATTGAATTTTCATCGTGTGCAAGAATATTGCACACCCCCTGCAACTTATCATTAAGTGCCTGACCATCACCCTTATACTGCACAGAGAAGATGTTTCCACCGTGCTTGCGACGGATATCGTCGACCTTGCCCGAGAGGATGTTGTGCGACTTGTTGATAAGTGTTATATGGTCGCAAATCTCCTCGACCGACGACATATTATGGGTCGAAAATATCACCGTTGCACCCTCATCCTTCAATCGCAAAATCTCCTCTTTGAGCAGATTGGCGTTGATAGGGTCGAAGCCCGAGAAAGGCTCATCGAAAATGAGCAGTTCGGGCTTGTGAAGCACCGTAACGATAAACTGAATCTTCTGCGCCATACCCTTCGACAGATCCTCGACCTTCTTGTTCCACCACTCCTCGATGCCGAAGCGCACAAACCACTCACGCAGACGGAGCAGTGCCTCGTGGCGTTTCAAGCCTTTGAGTTGTGCAAGGAAGAGTGCCTGCTCGCCCACCTTCATCTTGCGATAGAGTCCTCGCTCCTCGGGGAGGTAGCCAATGCGGAAGATATCCTGCTGTGTGATAGGGCGACCATCGAAGAGGATGCGACCCTCATCGGGGAGGGTTATGCGGTTGATTGTGCGGATAAGCGTAGTCTTACCTGCGCCATTTGGACCAAGCAGTCCATAGACCGAGCCACGAGGTATCTCGACCGATACATCGTCGAGTGCGGTGTGTGCCGAAAATCGTTTGGTTATATGTTCGGCGGTAATAATATTGCTCATACACCAAAAAATTTATAAATCTTTACGCAAATTTAGTAAAAATTTTCTAACTTTGCGTAGAAAGTGTGGGCATATCTGACGAGATGCTCCGATATTTGACGCAGACAACGACTAAATAACTACAAATATGGGAAAGAAAACTGTTTTGGTATCGGGTGGAGCCGGTTATATCGGTTCGCACACCGCAGTGGAGTTGATTAACGCAGGTTTGAATGTGGTGGTTGCAGATAACCTCTCGAACTCGGACATGTCGGGCGTTGAGGGTGTTCGCAAGATCACAGGCGTGGATGTTCCATTCATCAATGTGGATTGCTGCGACAAGGAGGCATTCCGCAAGGTATTCGAGGAGTACGAGTTCGACTCGGTGATCCACTTTGCAGCATTCAAGGCTGTGGGCGAGTCGGTAGCAGACCCTATGAAGTACTACCGCAACAACCTCCTCTCGTTTATGAACATCATCGATTTGATGCGTGAGTTTGGCCGTCACAACATCGTATTCTCGTCGTCAGCAACAGTTTATGGCGAGGCTGATGAGCTTCCTGTAACCGAGCAGACCCCTCGTAAGCCGGCAACTTCGTCGTATGGTAACACCAAGCAGATGTGTGAGGATATCTTGCGTGACTCGGTGGCTGCATACGGTGGCGAGGGCTTGAAGGGTATCGCATTGCGTTACTTCAACCCAATCGGAGCTCACCCATCGGCACTCATCGGCGAGTTGCCTCGTGGTGTACCTCAGAATCTCGTACCATTCATCACCCAGACCGCAGCAGGTGTTCGTGAGTGCCTCTCGGTATTCGGTGACGACTACAACACCCCTGATGGCTCGTGCTTGCGTGACTACATCGATGTAGTGGATTTGGCAAAGGCTCACGTGGTGGCTATTCAGCGAATGATTGACAATAAGTGCAAGGAGGGTTACGAAATCTTCAATGTTGGCACGGGTCGTGCAGTATCGGTATTGGAGTTGGTAAATACCTTCGAGCGTGTAAATGAGTTGAAGCTCAACTACAAGGTTGCACCACGCCGTCCTGGTGATGTTGTGATGATTTGGGCAGATACAGCTCACGCAAACGAGGAGCTCGGCTGGAAGGCAGAGCGTTCGCTCGACGATACTCTCCGCTCGGCTTGGGCTTGGGAGAAGCATGTAAGAGGAATCGAATAAACAGAAAAACGAAAATCTGAAAACGGAAAACTTTATGGAATACAAGGTAAAATTACAGGAATTTGCACCTGCGCTGACCGATGCAGAGGTTGCAGCCGAGGTTGCCCGTATCAAGGATCTCTCGGTGCGCAATTATCGCAAGGAGGTCTATGCGTTTGCACTCTCGGCGGTCGATTTGACAACGCTGACTTGCAACGACTCGGTGGAGTCGGTTACGGCTTTTGCTAAGCGTGCGGTAGATTTCTATACCAAGTATCCCGACTTGGCAAATGTCGCTTCTATCTGCGTCTATCCGTCGTTTGTGGAGACCGTAGGCTTGGCTGTTGATGGCTCGCCAATGCGCATCACAAGCGTTGCTGCGGGCTTCCCGGCTTCGCAGACCTTCCTCGAAGTGAAGATGTTGGAGGTGGCTATGGCCATCGAAAACGGCGCCGACGAGGTGGATATCGTGATGAATGTCGGCAAGGTCTTGGAGGGCAACTACGACGAGGCGGCATCCGAGGTTGAGGTTATCCGTCAGGAGATGGGCGACGAAACCATCTTGAAGGTTATCCTCGAAACGGGAGCATTGAAGTCGTCGCAGTTGATTCACGATGCTTCGTTGATTTCGATGTTGGCGGGTACCCACTTCATCAAGACCTCGACCGGTAAGATAGATGTTGCGGCAACTCCCGAGGCTGCGGTCGTGATGTGCCGTGCCATCAAGTTGTTCCACGAGAAGACCGGCGTGAAGGTGGGCTTCAAGGCTGCGGGCGGTGTTCGCACACCTGAGGATGCTGCGTTGTACTACACCATCGTCGAGGAGATCTTGGGCGAGGAGTGGCTCACTACCGATTTGTTCCGCATTGGAGCATCGTCGGCAGCAAACAACCTCTTGTCGGGAATCTTGGGCGAAGAGGTAAAGCACTTCTAATACCCAAATAGCATATTAAGGTGTTGCGGTATAAGCACTCCGCAACACCTCTTTTGTTTCTGACAGTTAAACCCACTAAAATAACAACTATGAAAAAGCTGTTTTACACTCTCTTAGCAATGATAGCTCTCGGTATAGCTTCGTCGTGCGAGAACATCGGTGGAGAGTCAAATATAGGCCCATTGCAAAATACCATAAAGTTCTATTCCGGTTGCGATATGACGGTCTATAATGGTGAGAGAATGGGAGTTATGTATTGGTGCGATTTTGCCACTACGGCAGAGATTGTTATTACGGATAGCGATAACAATGTGTTGCAGGAGCTCTCATTTCAGCTGAAAGAGCAGCCTCCCGGTCTTTGGGTGCCGGGCTATTACGGTTACCATTGGAAGATAGATGTCGGAGACTATCTCGGCAAAGCAACATTCAAGATGACCTATGAAGATTTGAAGGAGTCGGGCTCGCCCAATCGTGTATCAACAACGGTTTCCGAGATGGATATTGTAGAGAGGGGCGCAGCTACTCTTGACGGCTTGAAAACTACTCGAATGTACGAGGAGATAGCTCACTTCTCGGTTGTTGTGGAGAATGCCGATATGCTCGCTTTCACTTGTACTCCCGCTGCGGAGTATGTTAAGCAGAGCGTTGAGGAGGTCTTTGAAAAGGGTTGGTGCGAGAATATGCAAGAATATGGTATGGATTGGGGAGGCGGATTCGAGAACCCAAAGACATATAATCAAATGATCAACAAACTCACTCCCGACACAGAATATGTGTTGCAGTTGGCCGCCAAAAACGACTTTTCGGTGGCAACAAAACAGATCACTTTCAGAACAAAGGCTCCCGAGCCACCAACTCCTGCTGTGGATTTCAAGAGCTTGGAGATAGTGTCTATTACTGATAACTCGGTAACTCTTACTGCTGAGATTGCAAACACAAAAAAACTCTGCTATCATATATGCGAGGGTGAGGTGTGCGATTGCGAGTTTGAGCTTATTATGGCAGGGATGCATGTTGTATGGTTTGAGAATGAATCGCAATCTTCATTCGAGAGCCCTGTCAAGGTGACATTCGAGATAAAGAATTTGCGACCAAATACCACATATGGCATATATGTACATGCAAGTGGTCGATACACAAGCCAAGAACGCACCGTAGTCGTAACAACAGCATCGGCAAATGAGTAATTTGATTGTTTGTCTGCGATGAAGTCGAGGTTAAGGAGTTGCGATGCAGGGGTATTGCAACTCTTTTTTGCATAATTTTTGACGGAATTTTTGCAGATTGTAGAAAAGTTTGTATATTTGCAGACCGAAAGTGACGGAAATGTTGCAATTCGGGCAGAAAATGGTCTGATGGCCGAGTGGCTAGGCAGAGGTCTGCAAAACCTCGTACAGCGGTTCGAATCCGCTTCAGACCTCCAAAGAATGCAGAGCAGACGACTTTTACAAGTCGTCTGTTTTGTTTTTTAGGAGTATCTGTGAGCACAACTCACATACTCCACAAAAACATCAACAGCCAAATGGCTGTCGCTCTGCATAAATGGATACTCCGTGCGATTGCTCACCTTGGGATGGGCGGTTGTGCGGATATTGTGTTTTATTGCTCGGGCTTGCGCCCTGCGCTATGTCGTATCCGCACGAGTTCGGGCGAAGCCCTCACCTCGAATCCGCTTGAAAAAGTCGTCTGCTCTGTTTGTTAGGAGTATCTGTGAGTACAACTCACATACCCCCCCCACTCTCCGAGTCATATAGGTTTTGGTTATAGGGCGATAAAAATTTATGATTTGCTTTATTGGAATTTTACCCCTACCTTTGTAATAACAGAAAGCCCTAATAAAATAAAAGGTGTATGAAAAACAGATTGAAGACAAATATCATTATAGACCTTGTGATGTTTCTGGCGATGGTGGTAACCAGCTTTAGCGGTATCGTCATCAAGCTGATTGCTCCGTTGCGTCGCACCGCCGAGTCGGAGTGGGTGCGAGAGGCGGCGATGTGGTTCTTTCAGGTGTGGAATCGTCGCACCTGGGCGCATATCCACCTTTGGGCAGGCGTTATCGTTATGGTGTTGTTGGTAGCGCACATCGCTCTCCATTGGCAGACGGTTGACGGCTTCTTCAAAAAGCACATCGAGAACAAAAATCTGCGCACATCGCTCTATATGGTACTACTTTTGCTGTTGATTATCTCGGTTGTACCTTGGCTTTGGGCGTTCTAACAAACGGAAAACTAAAAGCAAATTTCCAAAGAGGAAAAATGCAGAACCGACGCTGCGGAGCGAGAGCAGAGGGTGCTTGCACACTATGCCGAGCCGCAAGGAGGAAAAGCCTGCGAAGCAGGGTTAATTAACAAGATATTCCCAAAGGGGAAAATCGGAGGCGGTTTAGGAAATTTTGTGCGTTACGCAGTGGCGGAAAGCGCAGCATACTTGGGCGTATGTGAGCATTTACGACGCAAGTAAGGTGCAAAATTTACAAACCGGAACGATTTTCAGAACAAAGAGCAATAAGTTTATTAACAATAAAAAGAAAAAGATTATGGCTACAAAATTTTATGTTTGCCCTCATTGCGGCAATGTTATTCAGAAGGTGGTGGACTCGAAGGTGCCGGTGGTTTGTTGTGGTGAGCCAATGCAGGAGTTGGTGCCTAACACGGTTGATGCGAGCAACGAGAAGCATGTTCCTGTTGTGACAAAGATTGACGATTGTCATATTAAGGTTGAGGTGGGTAGTGTGGCACATCCGATGTTGCCGGAGCACCATATCTGCTTTATATATGTAGAGACGGAGAAGGGTGGCATCCGCATTGATCTGACCGACAAACCCGAGGCTGTTGTTTGCGTATGCGACTCGAAGCCAATCGCAGTTTATGAGTACTGCAACTTGCACGGCTTGTGGAAGACTGAACTATAAAAATTCCCACAATAACCCTCTTTAATAATAAAACCAACCCCGAAAATCGAGGTTGGTTTTATTATTGGAGTAAGGCTAACTCTACTTCTGCTCGTTGGCATTGGTGAGCAACTTGCCCTGATACTCGCCTGTGAGTGTATTGAGGAAGGCGACAATCTTATCCTCCTCCTCGTCAGTGAGTTCTACGCCCGACT
Organism: Alistipes sp.; assembly: GCA_017502025.1. Classification (GTDB taxonomy): domain Bacteria; phylum Bacteroidota; class Bacteroidia; order Bacteroidales; family Rikenellaceae; genus Alistipes. The sequence continues at coordinate 17,193 of JAFVVS010000003.1, forward strand.
GATAGGTTCCCATAGCGCAAACAGCCTCTTTGAGCGAGGTGCGAGTGCCATCATGGTAGTAAGGCCAAGTGAGAGCCACATTGCGCAAGCCCGGCACCTTGAAGCGGTGACGGTCACGCTCTACGCCTGTCTGCTTGAAACGACCATTGTCCTCCTCGGTGAGCTCCAAGCCACGATCTGCAAAGTAGTGCTGGCGCAAGCCCATCAACTCGTAAGACTCGCCACCGAGATTTTTGCCCACATGGCAGGTTGCGCAGTTGTACTTCTTGAATAGTTCGTAGCCCTCCAACTCCTCGGCGGTAATGGCGGTCTTGTCGCCACGCAGATATTTGTCGAAGCGAGAGTTTGGCGTAATGAGTGTGCGCTCGAACTGCTCGATAGCATCGGTAATTGTTGCCTGCGAGAGTCCCTCGGGATATACCTTCTTGAATTCACGCACGAACTTCTTATCCTTGTTGAGTTTTGCGACGATAGCGTCGAAGTTTGGCGAAGCCATCTCCACCGGATTTACCGGAGGTCCCGCAGCCTGGTCAGCAAGAGTTACAGCACGACCATCCCAGAACTGTACGAAGTTATATACAGCATTGTAGACGGTCGGAGCATTCACGCCACCGAGTTTGCCCTCAACGCCCTCGGAGTACTGCTTGTTATCCACACCTGCGGTGTTCAAGCCGTGACACGATGCGCACGATACGGTGTTGTCAACCGAAAGGCGGGTGTCGTGGTAGAGCTTGAAGCCCAAAGCTGCCTTCGCCTCGTCGTAAGGCAACGAGAGGTCGATAGGGCGCACAGGCTCGCAGCCACACACGCCATCGTTGTAGTGGGCAGTACGGTATGCCGCAGCCCATTCGAGGATAACATCACGCTTGGCGTTGGTCATACGGCTTCCCCAATGCACAAGGTAGTACTTTGCCATAGGCATACGCTTGTCGATTGCCACCTTCTCGACCTTGGCAACATCCACAGGCGAGAGGAAGCCTTCGCCCGATTCGAGCGTCTTCCACATTGGCTCCATATCGAAGGCACGATAGCCCTCGTCAACATCCTTCTGCATAATCTTGCCCACAACAGGGAGCTTGAAGTAGAATGGCAACTCAGGATTTGCCGAGTGGCAATCCAAGCAACCGCCCTTGACAAAGATTGCTGCTACACGCTCGTTGAGCGGATAATCAGCCGAAGGTACTCGCTCCGAGATACGGAAGATTGCCACGGCAACCACAGCGAGCAACAGAGCTAAAAAGAGTAATTTTTTCTTCATAACAACTGGTTTTTAGTTGGTTAATTATTGCGATTATATGAGTGTATGCTCTTTTCGGCCGATGGGAGATAATTGACTCCGTACCAGCACATTTGTAGCGACAGAAACGCCACAATCAGCAGTATGCAAAACTTTTGCACACCCCTCGGTTGGAGCAATCTCAGATGGATTGCACCCAGATATAGGAACCAGGTTGCTGCTGCCCACGCCTCCTTGGCATCCCAGCTCCAATATTCGCCCCACGCCTGCTTTGCCCACAGCGCTCCGGTCAGCATTCCGACAGTAAAGAGCGCCAAACCTCCGCCCAGCAGATTGTCGATAGCG
>JAFVVS010000048.1 GCA_017502025.1 Alistipes sp.
AAGGTGATCACGGCGCAACAGGATTAAGGGCTATTAAGGGCTAGTAACGGCAAGTAAGGGTGCGCTGAAAGTTTCTTCCATTAGTCCCATTGGTCCCATCTAATTTCTAACTCCTAACTCCTAACTTCTCACTTTTTGAAAAGTTTTCCGTTTTCCGTTTTCCGTTTTCCGTTCTCAACTCCTAAACCTTCTCATCATCGGAGTATCCTTAAACTCCTCTCTGTCGGGTGTTCGCTCTACGGGATTAAAGAGCGGTGCAAATCGAGGGTTGGTAAAGTGGGGTGCTTTGCGGTTGTAGGGACAGACTGTTTGGCACTCGTCGCAGCCGAAAATCCAGCCGTGAAGGTCGCAACTTTCGCCCTCGCCACGGCGCTCGATTGTGGCGCACGAAATACAACGAGATGTGTCTATATGTCGCTCTTTTACAGCACTATTCGGGCAAGCATCCACGCATCGTCGGCACTCTCCGCAACCCACCGTTTCGAGTGGTTTGTCGTACTCGTCGCACTCGGCAGTCATCACCACCTCGCCCAAGAGAACGAACGAGCCAAATTGGGGCGTTACGAGCAACGATTGTCGCCCTATCCAACCCAAGCCCGCCTCGACGGCATAACGCTTCTCGAAGATGGGCGCACTATCCACAAAGCAACGAGCCGAGAAGGCGGGATTAACCCCTTTGAGTCGCTTGCAGAGGTCGAACAACATCTGCTTTATGGTGGTGTGGTAGTCGGTGGTGCAGGCGTAGGATGCGACCTTTGCCGAGTGATCGGCAGGGTAGCCCTCGCTTACCGAATTTTTGTAGGCTACGGCACACACAATCACGCTCTTTGCGCCCTCCACGAGGAGGTTTGCATCGGCTCGGCACTCGATGTTCCTTTTGAGATAATCCAACGAGGAGGCGTAGCCACGCTCTATCCACCCTTCGAGGAAGGCTCTATCATCCTCGAACTTACGATAGTGCGCCACTCCGCAGAGGTCGAACCCAACCTCGTGTGCCAACTCCTTTATTTGCGATAATTTGAACATCGGACTGCAAATTTTCGTACAAATGTACATTTATTTAGGAAAAAAACCATATTTTTGCAGATGATATTGGTGGATTATAACTGCTATTTTGTTGAAATGCAGTGCCACCAGCAGTACAAACTTATTTTTTCAAACTACTTTATGAAGTTGAATACACTTTACGAAATTCTGAACAATAGCGTGAAGAATTTTTCGGAGCGTATAGCCTTTTCGTTGTGGAGAGGCGCAAGCTACACCTACAAGCAGGTGAGCGAAAAGGTAGCCGAGGTACAAGAGTTGCTCCGATCGGCAGGATTGAAGAAGGGCGATAAGGTCGTCTTGCTCAGTAGCAATATGCCGAATTGGGGCGTTTGCTACTTTGCTATTACTACGGGAGGCTACACCGTAGTTCCTGTATTGCCCGATTTCACATCGGCAGACCTCGACCGCATCGTTGAGCACTCGGAGGCTAAGGCTATGTGCGTTTCGGATAAGCTCTTTACCAAGATCTCGAAGGAGGTTTCGGCAAAGATGAACATCATCATCCGCACCAAGAACCTCTCGGTACTCTCGCAGAATGTTGAGGCAGAGGGCGAATTGACCACTCCTCAGCCTGAGGATTTGGCGGCTATCATCTACACTTCGGGTACCACTTCGCAGCCAAAGGGTGTGATGCTCACGCACTACAACCTCGCATCGCAGATGTGGCTGATTGACCCACTGTTCCTTGTGCGTGAAGATGATATCTTCCTCTCTGTGTTGCCAATGGCGCACACCTACGAATGTACGCTCGGACTTATCCTTGCATTCCACCACGGAGCGCATGTTGTCTATCTCGATAAGGCTCCTACCGTTTCGGTGTTGTTGCCTGCGTTGGCTGAGGTGCGCCCTACAATTATGCTTACCGTGCCACTCATCATCGAGAAGATTTTCAAGGGTAAGGTGAAGAAGACCTTAACCTCGAACGCCTTTATGAACGCCCTCTATGGCGTTGGCTTCATCCGTCGCTACTTGCACCGCATTGCCGGTAAGAAGTTGGCAAAGACCTTCGGTGGTCGCATCCGCTTCTTCGGTATTGGTGGCTCGAAGCTCGACGGCGAGGTTGAGCAGTTCCTCTTGGATGCAAACTTCATCTACGATGTCGGCTATGGCTTGACCGAGACCGCTCCGCTCATTGCAGGTATGGTCGATGGTATGTTACGCCACGGCTCTACGGGCCCAATCTTGAAGGGTATCGAGTACCGCTTGGAGAATGTCGACGAGAAGACCGGTATCGGCGAGTTGGTGATTAAGAGCCCTTCGCAGATGGTTGGTTATTACAAGAATCCGGAGGCTACAGCTGCAGCGTTCACCGAGGATGGCTTCTTCCGTACCGGCGACCTCTGCTGCTTCGATAAGGACGGCTGGCTCTACATTAAGGGCCGTTCCAAGAATATGATTCTCGGTCCAAGTGGCGAGAATATCTATCCCGAGGATATCGAGAATGTGCTCAACTCGCATGTATTCATCTCTGAGTCAGTGGTTACCGAGTCGGAGGGTAAGCTTGTGGCACTCGTGCATTTCGACACCGAGGCTATCGAGGCTAAGTATGCCGAGATGGTCGACACCTGGCACAAGAAGAAGCACGAGTTCGACCTCTTCAAGGAGGATCTTATGCGAGAGATTAAGCAGTATGTAAACGAGCGAGTAAATCGCTACTCCAAAATCTCCGATGTTGTCGAGGAGGAGCAGGAGTTTGAAAAGACTGCGACCAAGAAGATTAGGCGTTTTCTCTACACCGGCAAAGGCAAGAAAAACTAAAATCGTTTTTAAGCAGCAACTGCTGCGTTAAACTTCGATAGCCCGATTGCTCACATACGCCAAAGTATGCTGCGCATCGGGCTTCTTGTTTGCCTTGCATTTATCTGCTTAAATTCCAATTTTAGAATTGCTACTTGCGCTGTTTTTTAGAATTACTGTTTGCGCTGTTTTTTAGAATTGCTGTTTGTGCTGTTTTTTTAGAATTGCTATTTGCGCTGTCATCCCTAAATTCCCTAAATTCCCTAAATTCCCTAAATTCCCTAAACTCCCTAAACTCCCTATTACCCCCTAACATCCTCTAACATCCTCTATCTCCCTCTACCCCCC
>JAFVVS010000049.1 GCA_017502025.1 Alistipes sp.
GGCATCAATTGGATAACCATCAACAACAAGTATCAGGCGGCATCGACCGGTGTCGAGTACCACATTGGCAGCAAGCAGATAAAGATTGTCGGCGGACAACCCGACGTTGCCAAGGTATTCCTCTGCCTGACCGATTGGACGGAGCCGCACTGCGTGAATAGTGCCGACGAAAAGACGTTCTTCGACCCACGCACTGCCGCAGGAGTATTTGGCTTGGGCTACTTCGATAGCGACACAACCCCGGAGTTGGTGGTGGAGAAGACCGACGAGTGGCACACGATGACTATACCTATCGAGTATTCGAACCCTGAGATAGTTCCGTCGGTACTTCTGCTTACCTTCACCTGCTCGGGCTATGGCGACTACTTCACGGGAAGTGACGCTTCGTGGATGTATGTCGATGATATCGAGTTGCTCTACGACCTCGACGAAAACAATCAACCAAAATAGAAAAACGGCTCCTACGGGGGCCGTTTTTTAGCCATTAGCCATTTTATTTGCGTTGCAGAATGACATTCGCTCATTACACTCGCTTAATGGCAACGAATGGCATTCGCTCCCGTTGGTCGCTTAATGGCAAAGCGCCTGTCATTCAGCAGTCGTTAGACTGCGCCTGCCATTAAATGCCATTCAGGGCTGAAAGCCCGAATGCCATTAAATGTCATCTTACCTGGCGCTCTTCTTTGCGATTTTTTGATTATATTTGCACAAAGAAGTATTGGAAATATGGAAATCAATAAAAAAGAATTCTCGAAGAGCATCGTAGGTTTTTTGCTCTTTTTCGCCATTATGTACGCTGGCGTTTATGGTGGCGCAACCATCTTGAAAAATATTGGAACTATGGATATAAAGTACCCTGTAACAGAGCGTGAAGGTGTCGTGGACAACTATCACGGAGTGGAGATTGCCGACCCTTACCGTTGGCTCGAAGATGATATGTCGGAGCGCACAGCCGAGTGGGTGAAGGCGCAGAACGAGGTGACCTTCGGCTACCTCAATTCGTTGCCGCAGCGAGAGGCTATTCGGGAGCGACTGACCGAGTTGTGGAACTACCCTTCGCAGAGCGCACCATCGAAGCGTGGCGAGTGGTACTATATCTCACGCAATAGCGGTCTGCAAAATCAGAGCGTACTCTACCGCAAGCGCAACCTTGCCGACAAAGAGGAGGAGGTATTTTTCGACCCAAACACCCTATCGGATGACGGTACAGTGGCGTTGCACGCAGGAACATTCACCAAAGACGGCAAATACTTCGCCTATGCCCTCGCCTCGGCCGGCTCGGATTGGGTGGAGATTAAGGTCTTGGATACCGAAACGATGCAACCGCTTGCCGACCACATCAAGTGGGTGAAGTTCTCGGGTGCTTCGTGGACTCGTGACGGTCGAGGTTTCTATTATAGCGCCTACGATGCTCCGAAGGAGGGCGATGCGGTATATTCTGCACAGAACACCAACCAGAAGGTCTATTTCCACCGCCTTGGCACCTCGCAAGAGGAGGATATCCTCATCTTCGAGGATAAGAAAAACCCTCTCCACTACCACCACGGTGGCGAGAGCGAGGACGGAAAATGGCAGTTCATAACCTCGTCGGCGGGCACAAGCGGTACGCAGGTGCTCTACAAACGCACCTCGGAGCGCAAGTGGCACACCCTCTTCAAGGGCTTCGACTACGACTACTACATCCTCGACTGCTACAAAGACGAACTCTTTGTTATGACCAACGACAATGCTGCAAACTATCGCCTTGTGGGTGTAAATCTCGCAACGGGCAAGCAGTACGACATAATTCCCGAGAGCGCATCGTTGCTCGAATCGGTGGGTATGGCGGGCGACTACCTCTTTGCACAATATCTGATTGATGCGCAGAACAAGATTTTCCAATACGACCGCAAGGGCAACCTTGTGCGTGAGGTCAAGTTGCCAATTATCGGCTCGGTGGGAGGTTTCGATGGCGAAAGAGAGGATAAGGAGGTCTATTATGCCGTAGCAAACTACACCTCGCCAAGCACCATCTATCGCTACGATATGGAGAGCGGAAAATCGTACCTCTACCACCAATCGGAGGTGAAGTTCGACTGCTCGGACTACGAGACAAAGCAGATATTCTTCGAGAGCAAAGACGGCACCCGAGTTCCGATGTTCGTGTCGCACAAGAAGGGCTTAAAACTCGACGGCAACAACCCTTGCTACCTCTATGGCTATGGTGGCTTCCAGATCAACCTCACACCCGGTTTTTCGACCACCGCTGCGATGTTTATGGAGCAAGGCGGTGTGTGGGTTGTAGTGAACTTGCGTGGCGGCTCGGAGTATGGCGAGGAGTGGCACAAGGGCGGTATGTTGGAGAACAAACAGAATGTCTTTGACGACTTCATCTCGGCTGCCGAGCACCTCATCGCCGAGGGTTACACATCGAGCAAAAAGTTGGCTATTGCAGGTGGCTCGAATGGCGGTTTGCTGGTGGGTGCTTGTATGACACAACGCCCTGACCTGTATGCTGTTGCATTGCCTGCTGTGGGAGTGTTGGATATGTTGCGTTACCACCTCTTCACCATCGGTCACGGTTGGGTTGTGGAGTACGGCTCGGCGGATAACAAGGAGCAATTTGAGTATCTTCTGAAATACTCGCCACTGCACAACTTGCGTGAGGGTGTAGAGTACCCTGCAACGCTCGTGACTACGGGCGACCACGATGACCGTGTTGTGCCGGCACACTCGTTTAAGTTTGCTGCCGAGTTGCAGCACTGCCACAAGGGCGACAATCCGGTGCTTATCCGCATCGACACCAACGCAGGTCACGGTGCAGGCAAACCAACCTCGAAGCGCATCGAGGAGATAGCAGATACTTTTGCGTTTGTGTTTGAGAACACAAACACAAAGTATAATTGAGAATTGAGAATTGAGAATTATATAGTTTAAGCGCTCCCTATAATCCCTATTACCCCTATTGCCCCTATAATCGTTGCGCCGTGATAAGGATAGGAGTTCGTAAAACTAAAAATTAAAAATAATATTCCCAAAAGGGAAAATCGGAGGCGATTGAGGAAATTTTGTGCGTTACGCAGTGGCAGAAAGCGCAGCATAGTCTGCCTATGTGAGCATTTATGACGCAAGTAAGGTGCAAAATTTACCAATCGGAACGATTTACATAACAAAGAGCAATGGAGTTATTGGAACTACGCAGTAAAAAAGTCTTTGACTTTTTGGAGGCGCACAACATCAAATACGAAGTCTATTTTCACCCCGAGTCGCCGACGATTGAGATTGCGAAGCAATATTGGCGCAACGATGGCTCGGTGCACTGCAAAAACCTCTTTTTCCGCAACCACAAGGGCAATCGCCACTACTTGGTATGCTTCGACTGCGACCAGGATATGGCGATACACGATATGGAGCACCGCCTGCATCAGGGTAAGTTGAGTTTCGCCTCACCACAGCGTATGGAGCGTTACCTCAGCTTGGAGCCTGGCTCGGTGTCGCCCTTCGGACTTATCAACGACGAGGAGAATCACACCCACCTCTTCCTCGACAAGAACTTGGAGAGTGCCGAGAGCCTCAGTTTCCACCCCAACGACAGTCGTGGCACGGTGGTAATCTCGAAGTCGGAGTTTCTGCGCTACCTCGAAGCGGTCGGCAACTCGTGGGAGTTTGTGGAGTTGTATTAGTTTAGGGCTATTAGCTTTTTAATGAGATTAGAGAAATTAGGGAGTTTAGTGAAATATAATATTCGCTAAATTCCCTAAACTCATTAAATTCTTTACTCTTCTCAAATCATATTCTTTAATTTTTAATTTTTAAATTTTAATTTTGCACCCAAAGAATAAAAGCTAATGGCTAATAGCAGAGAAATTCCTATGAAAGTCTACAAATTTGGAGGAGCTTCGGTGCGTCACGCCGAGGGTGTTAGAAATCTCCTCAACATTGTTCGTGATGAGAATGAATTGTTCGTCATAGTTTCGGCTATGGGCAAGACCACCAACGCCTTGGAGGAGGTCTTCGATGCTATGCGCAAGGGCGACACCGCCTTCTGCGAGAGCAAAATTGCCGAAATCAAAGCATATCACTACACCACCATTGCCGACCTCTTTGGCTCTGCGGAGTATCGCATCGAGGAGGTTGACGCACTGTTCGAGGCGTTGCGTAAGGCGGTAACAACCAACAAGTTCGAGCGCAGTAAGGCGGAGGAGTGGTACGACCACATCGTAGCCTATGGAGAGTTGGTTTCGACCACCATCATCTCGGCTTTTCTCAACAAGGAGGGCGTGAAAAATTCGTGGATTGATATGCGCAAGTGCTTCCTTACGCAGGCTCGCCACAAGGATGCAAATGTCTTGATTGAGGAGTCGAAAACTCCACTTCGCCGTGCTTGCGCAGGGGCGGAGAGTCGCATCTTCGTGGGTCAGGGCTTTATCGGCTCGGCACCCGATGGAACGACCACAACACTCGGTCGTGAAGGCTCGGACTACTCGGCAGCCGTTGTGGCAAATATCCTCGATGCAGAGTCGATGACCGTATGGAAGGATGTTGACGGAATTCTGAATGCCGACCCTAAAATCTTCCCGGACGCAGTGAAGATTGACCACCTTAACTATGTGGATACCATTGAGTTGGCATATAGCGGTGCGCAGATTATCCACCCTAAGACCATCAAGCCGTTGCAGAATAAGAACATACCTTTGTATGTAAAACCTTTCGGCAACAAACTCGCCGCAGGAACGGTGATTGACGGCAAGGCTGATACGGTTGCAACACCGATTATCATCGTCAAGCGCAACCAGAGCTTCTTGCGCCTTCGCTCACGAGATCTCTCGTTCGTGTTGGAGGAGAAGTTCCCAATTATCTTTGCGACTTTGGAGCGTTTCCGCATCAAGACCAACCTTATCCACAACACCGCCGTAGAGTTGGGTTTGTGCGTGGAGTCGAGCTGGCACTTGGAGGAGGTTGCTACCGCCTTGCAAGAGGAGGGTTTCAATACCGAGATTATCGAGAAGGTGGAGCTTTTGACCATTCGCCACTACAACGACGAGTTGCTCAGCAAGTATGTGGAGTGCGATGACTTCATCATCAGCCAGCTTACACCCGACACGGTGCGTTATGTAAAACCGTTGTAAAAGGTCCGTATAAAGAGAGAAAGATGGGAGTGTTATCGCACTCCCATTTTTGCTATTGCTGCATCTATATATCGCTGAATATCAGACTTCAACCGCTTGTACAACGGCGAGGATGTGTAGTTCTCGTTATCGAGCAGAACATCACGAATCGAACGCAGAGAATTGGTGTAGTTGCTCATCTCGTTTTTCAGTGCAACACCCTCCTTCGAGGAGCAGATAATCTGCGAAAGCGAGAGCTGTCGAAGCTTCTCGCAGACGCCACTCAACACCGGCAACACCACATTGTCCATCAGCGTATGGCCGTGCATAAAGAGGTAGGTCAATTCGGGCTCAACACCCTTCTTGCGGATGCGCTCGGCAAAGGTCGGAATCTCGCTCGCCATATCGGGATTATCGGCTTCGAGCGAGGCGACACGGCGCTCGACATTGCGCTGCAACCACGCTATTGTATTGACTCCGTTTTGCTCGATATCGAGGTAGCCGATACGCACTGCCGACTTGAAGTCTATGAGCGGCAACACATTCTCGGTTTTGCGGGATGCGGAGTAGGCGTACCACAAAAATATCGGATAGATCGTGCGTGAGTACTCCGCCATAAATTGCTTGAAGTCAAAGATATGCGCATCGTTTTTGACCGCCTTGACGCAGACATTGTGAAGCGACGGGGCGTAGCAGAGATAGTTCTCGGTAGCGTAGGTGTAGGTGTGGAACATATAGGGCGACTCCACAATTTGGCGTGACACCTCGTCCTCGTCGTCAAAGAGGTAGTCGAAGTCGGAATCCATACAGAGCAGCAGCTCGTCGGAGGACTCCTCCGCCATCGAGAGCAACACCTTTTTGCCCTTGGGCAAATCCTTGCGTGTAGGCACCGATATCTCGAAGCGCAGATATGGATTTGTAAAGTGGTCGAAGATACCTCGCCAGAAGGCGACATCCTCGTAACCCTCGACAAAGACTCGAACCAATCGCTTACCGTCATTTATGGGCAACGACGAGGGTAGTGATGCTATATCGACCTTGCCTCGTGCCAACGCCTTCTCTCTCATTCGTTCGAGCATCTCTTGGCGTTTTTGCTCCCTTTTTCCCCTTTGTGCAGCCATCGTTTTTGATATTTGTCATAACAAATATACAAAATATCGCCGAGAAACAAAAATATTTGCTACTTTTGCATCGTTAATTGGGATATTGTAATCATACTAAAAAAGCTAATAGCTAATGGCTAATGGCTAAAAGCTAATTTTTATGGCAGATTGGAAAGAGCGACTCGGAATGGTCTATTCGACAAATCCGGACTTTACATACGACTATGGCGAGGAGCAGGAGGCGGAAACGCTTGCTCCCGCACAGCAGAAGTTGCGAGTGTGGCGTGACACCAAAGGTCGTGGCGGAAAAATTGCTACGATAGTGCGTGGTTTTGTCGGCTCGGAGAGCGACTTGAACGACCTGGGCCGTGCATTGAAGCAGGGTTGCGGCGTGGGTGGCTCGGTCAAGGAGGGTGAGATAATCATCCAGGGCGACCACCGTGACCGTGTGACCGACCTGCTGATAAAGAAGGGCTATTCGCAGACCAAGAAGGTTTAATAAACCGCAAAAAGAGTGAAGGGTAAAATCAGACATATCGTTATCGCCATAGTTGCGCTCTTAGGTGCATATACGGCTTCGGCACAATACTACTCGTGGGGTGCCGACCCGACCTATATGCAGTGGCAGATACTCAAAGGCGACAAGATCGATGTCATCTACCCCGACACTGCACGCACGCTCGGCTACAAGATGATGTACTATGCTCGTGCCGTGCAACCCGATATAGCCTTTGGCTATCGCCACGGGCCTATGAAGATTCCGTTTGTCATCCACCCCGAGAACTTCTCGTCGAATGGTATGGTGATGTGGCTTCCGAAGCGTGTGGAGATTCTCTCCTCGCCTGCGGTGAGTGGTTATTCGATGCCGTGGCTCAAACAGCTTGCTGCCCACGAATATCGCCACGCCGTGCAGTACAACAACATCAACAAAGGCTTTGTGAAGGCGTTTAGCTACCTGCTCGGTCAGCAGAGTTCGACCATCGGACTCCTCTTTATGCCGTTGTGGGGTTTGGAGGGCGATGCAACACTCTCCGAGACGCAGATGTCGTCGTTTGGTCGAGCCTTGCAACCATCCTTTACGATGCACTACCGAGCAATGGGCAACTTTGCCAAGGAGCGAGGTCCCAACAAGTGGTTCTGCGGCTCCTACCGAGAGTATATCCCCGACCACTACCAACTCGGCTACCAGATAACCGCCTACGCCAACACCAAGTACGACGAAAATATCTGGGATAAGATTGTGCGCTATGCCGTGCGCAATCCGTATGTCATTGCCACCACCTATGTGGGAATGCGCAAGTACTACAACACCTCGACAACTAAGCTCTTCCGAGAGACCTTTGCCGACTTGAACGACTATTGGAACTCGTTGCCATACCAACCAAACACCTCGACGCAACTCTCCGCCGACGAGCAGAAGGGCTACACCAAACATCGCTATCCGCAATATATCGACCGCAACACCGTGCTTTCGCTCTGCGAAACGCTCGACAAGCCAAGCGCTTTTGTAGTGACCGACAGCAAGAGTGGCAAGAGAAGACACCTCGCCTATACGGGAGTTGTTTCAACCCGACCAAGCGAGGTTGTAGGGGGCAGAATATGGTGGTCGGAGTATCGCCGTAGCACCCTCTTTGCCGAGCGCATCAACTCGAAACTCTGCTATATGGATGTGGAGCGAGGTCGCACCCGCACACTCCACAGAATGAACAAGGTGCTCTACCCTACACCTATCAGCGAGTACGAATTGGCGTGGGTGGAGTATTTCCCGAATGGCGAGTACAACATTGTGCGTGGAAATCCTGCGCCTCGCCACGAGGAGGAGTATCTGCGTGTGGAGATTCCATCCGACATCGAAATTCACGGCTTGGCATACGACAACTACTCCCGAGCCTTGTACTTTATAGCCACCGACGACAGCGGTATGTGGCTCGGCAAAGTGGGCAAGGATAGGGATATTGAGCATATCTCACAAGGTGCATATATCACCCTGAGCGACCTTCGAGCCAAGGATGGAGTGTTGTATTTCGGCTCTATCCAGTCGGGCAAAGACGAGGTGCACTGCTACGACCTTCGCACCTCGACCGAGTATCGCATCTCGGCTTCGACCTATGGCTCGTTTGCGCCTATGCCGAGCGAGGATGAAAAGGTGCTGATGACCACCTACGACCGCTATGGCTACCACATTGCCGAGCAGAAGGTGGTGCGAGATACCTTGCCAAAGGTGTCATACTCGAAGTTGCCGATAAACCTCGTCAATCCGCAACGCAAAAAGTGGAACACCGTAAATCTCGACACGGTGCGCTTTATCGGAGTCGATTCGATGCGTATGGAGCAGACCGCCCGACAAAATGGCAAAAAGCCACTCCGAGATAAGCGATATAGTGGTCCTGCCCACCTCTTCAACATCCACTCGTGGGCTCCCGTATCGTATGACCCATTTGCACTCGCCGAAGAGGGAGCGTTGGACTTTAATGTCGGAGCAACCATTATGTCGCAGAACATCCTCTCCACAGCCGACGGCTATCTCACTTGGGGTTGGAATGCAAGGGAGGGCAGTGTCTTCAAGGGCTCGTTCCGCTACTATGGTTTGGGTGTAAATCTGAGCATAAACGCCACTTATGGTGGTACGCAACAGTTATATTCGGCATACACCTACCTCTACGACCCTATTAGCGGCAATTGGAGAACCATTCTGCCGGGAGCAAAGGAGGAGTATGTGCGCAACCCTATTACGGGCAAGCAGGAGGTTGTCTTGAACGAGGTGCCCGACCTCGGCAAGTACTACAATATCGGTCTTATGGCGTCGTTGCCACTCTACTTCCAAGCGGGCTACCACACTCGCTATGTGCAGGTATCGGCTGGCTACAACTACACCAACGGTTTGGTGGCAAAGGTCGATAAGGTGTCGGTAAATATCGGCAAAGGCAGTGTGAGCAACCTCGCAAAGGTGGGCTATAAGGAGGGTGTGCATCTCTTGCAATTTGGCTGGGGCTATCAGGATCAGGTGCGCTTGGCACACAAGGATTTTCTTCCTCGCTGGGGTCAGGTAATCTCGCTGAACTACGCACTCAACCCTGCCGACGACAATTTTAGCCACCTCGTTTCGGTCTATGGCAAGGCGTACTTCCCCGGTGTGGTGGCTCACCACTCACTCTCGCTTGCAGCGGTATATCAGACCTCGCTCGGAGGTTTCGACCACGAGAAGGCGTTGTCGAACCTCGCCTTTCACTCGGGACGATTGGTGCCGAGAGGTTTCTTCGCCTCCGAAATCGAAAATCGCCACTATGTGGCAACATCGTTCAACTACGCTCTGCCTGTTTGGTATCCCGATGGCGGTTTTGGACCGGTTATCCACTTCAAGCGAGTGCGACTTAACCTCGGCTTCGACTACGCTTCGTTCAACCACAAGCAGATGTATGTCGATGAGAGCAACACCGACATCTTCTCACGATTGGAGCGACACCACATAATCTCCTACGGAGGCGATATCTCGATAGATTTCAACCTCTTCCGTATGCCCGATGCAGCAACCACTTCGCTCACACTCTCGGTCTATCAGCCGATGGTTGTTACCAAACATAAGAGCGATAACGATAGACGCAAACCATTCGTAACGGTAGGCTTTGGTCTTCCGTTCTAACTCGATAGGAATATGCAGACAAAGAAGAATACCACAACTCGCAAAACCACCCGCAAGAGTGGTGCGACAAAGAAGAACAACAAGACAAAACAGATTGTAAAGTGGCTATGGATAGTGGCTATGACCCCTTTTGCAGTGCTGGCTTTGATGCTCACGCTTACAGCCATAGGGGCCTTTGGCCGTATGCCGTCGTTCGAGGAGTTGGAGAACCCGAAGAGCAACCTTGCAACCGAGATTTATGCCGACAACGGACAAACTATCGGTAGCTTCTTCGTGCAAAATCGCTCCTATGTGCAGTACTCCGACCTCTATCCGCAGGACTCTACCGCAATGCTCACCGTTGCAGGTCACGATGTTCCACCTCTTGCTGCGGCTCTTATCGCTACGGAGGATGCCCGCTTCTACACCCACTCGGGTATCGACCTCGTGTCGTTGGCTCGTGTAGGCGTCAAGACTATCGCTCTGCAACGCTCATCGCAGGGTGGCGGTAGTACCATCACACAACAGTTGGCTAAAAACCTCTTCCCTCGTGGCAAGCGTGACAGCAACAAGATTATCCGTACTGCAAAACTCATAGTATCGAAGTTCAAGGAGTGGATCACTGCGCTCAAACTCGAATACAACTACACCAAGGAGGAGATTGTAGCGATGTACCTCAACACCGTGGAGTATGGCTCGAATGCCTTTGGCATAAAGTCGGCTGCGGCGACCTTCTTCGGCAAGACACCTGCGGAGTTGAACTTGCAGGAGGCGGCAGTTTTGGTGGGTGTGGTGAATGCTCCAACCCGCTACTCGCCTGTGCGCAACCCCGAGAATGCGCTGCGTCGTCGCAACACCGTACTCAAACGAATCGAGGCGGCAGGCGGTATCACAAAGGAGGAGTGCGACTCGTTGTCGGCACTCCCTATCACACTGAACTATCGCCCCGTATCGCACAACTATGGTCGTGCCACCTACTTCCGTGAGATGTTGCGCCTGACGATGAACGCACAACGACCAAAGCGTCGCAACTTCTACACCACCTGGGACTATGAACAGGCGTGCAAGGAGTATGACGAGAATCCACTGATTGGCTGGTGCCACAAAAATCGCAAGGCAGACGGCTCGGCATACGACATCTATCGTGACGGCTTGAAGATATACACCACCATAAACGCTTCGATGCAGGAGTATGCCGAGGCGTCGTTGCAGAAGCAGATGGAGACAGTTATCCAGCCGATGATGGACAAGAAGGTCAAGGAGACCAGAAAACTTTTCGAGAACATCACCGCCGAGGAGGAGAAGGCAATCATCAAACGAGCAATGCGCAACTCCGACCGCTTCCGCAATATGAAGGCGGCAGGCGTGAGCGAGAAGGATATCTACGACTCTTTCGGCAAGAAGTGCGAGATGAAGGTCTTTACCTACAAGGGTGAGCGTGATACGCTGATGTCGCCACGAGATTCGATTCTCCACCACAAGCGCATTATGCGTGCTTCGTTCGTAGCGATGGAGCCACAGACAGGCTATGTCAAGGCGTATGTTGGTGGTCCTTCGTTCCAATACTTCAAGTACGATATGGCAAAGCAGGGTAAGCGACAGATTGGCTCGACCGTAAAGCCGTTTATCTACACCTTTGCTATCGACCACCTCGGTCTTACGCCTTGCACTATGGTGCCAAACCTCCCTGTCACAATCGAGACTGCGGTGGGTGCGGCGTGGTCGCCAAAGGAGTCGGGAAATGTGGAGTACGACGGAGTGTTGCACCCTCTGCGTTGGGGCTTGGCACACTCTCGCAACAACTACTCAGCGTGGATTATGAAGCAGGCAAAACAGCCCGAGGCTGTCGCCGATTTCATCCACAATATGGGTATTTTGAGCTTTATCGACCCTGTCTATGCGTTGTGCGTAGGCTCGTTCGAATCGAATGTATATGAGATGGTTAGTGCCTACTCGACCTTTGCAAACGAGGGCGTATATAACACCCCTATCTTCGTGACCCACATCGAGGATCGTCAGGGTAATCTTATCTCGTCGTTCACCTCCTCGTCGCAGGATGCCATAAGCAAGGAGTCGGCATATACGATGCTTACGATGATGCAGAATGTAATCACCCGAGGTACCGGTCGCCGTATGGTTTGGGGCTACGGTATGCAGGGCGTAGATATTGCAGGTAAGACGGGTACTACGAACGAAAATCGTGATGCTTGGTTTATGGGTATCACTCCGAAGCTCGTTGCAGGAGCGTGGGTAGGTGCCGAGGATCAGTCGATAACGCTCGGCAATAGAGGTGAAGGCTCGGTTATGGCGTTGCCAATCGTGGGCGACTTCCTCCGCCGAGTACACAACGACCCAAATATCAACATCGACAAGACGGACAAGTTTGTTCGCCCGGCGTCGTGGCAAGAGGTGGAGTGCGAAGATGCCGTAGCTCCCGCTTCGGCTCAACAAACAACCCAAGACGAGTTCTTTGAATAACGGAAAACGGAAAACGGAAAACTAAAAGCAGAAGTAATAATAACTTAAATTCACGAGAATTTAGTGGAGCGGAGCGACAAGTCCCCCTTTGCCAAAGGGGGATTTAGGGGGAATGTAAAGGTGTTGCACCTTCATAATTCTGCCATCTCGCAAAGCGGTAATTTGAACTACAAACAATACACAAAAAATAACTTAAATTTATACGAAAATTATGAAGGTTGCAGTTGTAGGCGCAAGTGGCGCCGTAGGACAGGAGTTTCTCAAAATTTTGGATGAACACAACTTTCCGCTCGACGAGTTGGTCTTGTTTGGCTCGGCTCGCAGTGCAGGACAGACACGAGTATTCCGTGGTAAGGAGATTACAATCAAGGAGTTGCAACACAACGACGACTTCAAGGATATAGACCTTGCGTTGGTGTCGGCAGGTGGCTCAATCTCGAAGGAGTATGCCGAGACAATCACAAAATATGGCTGTTTGATGATTGATAATTCGAGCTGCTACCGTATGGATGCGGATGTGCCGTTGGTAGTGCCCGAGGTGAATGCCGAGGATGCATTGAATGCCCCTCGTCGCATCATCGCCAACCCTAACTGCACCACCATTCAGATGGTTGTGGCATTGAACGCCATCGAGAAGCTCTCGCACATCAAGCGAGTGCATGTTTCGACCTACCAATCGGCAAGTGGCGCAGGTGCGCAGGCTATGGCGGAGTTGGAGGCACAACACGCATCGCTCGCAAATGGCGAGGAGCCAAAGGTTGAGAAGTTCGCTTATCAGCTGGCTTTCAATGTGATACCTCACATCGATGTCTTCACCGAGAACGACTACACCAAGGAGGAGATGAAGATGCACAACGAGACCCGCAAGATTATGCACTCGGACTGCTCGGTGTCGGCAACTTGCGTGCGTGTGCCCGTTATGCGTGCCCACTCGGAGAGCATCTGGGTGGAGACCGAGCGACCAATCTCGCCCGAGGAGGCTCGCAAGGCTTTTGCCGAGGCTGAGGGAGTAGTGGTGGTCGATAATCCATCGGAGAAGGAGTACCCTATGCCGTTGTTTATCGCCGGCAAGGAGCCTGTATATGTTGGTCGCATCCGCAAGGATATCACCTCGGAGAACGGTCTCTCGTTCTGGTGCGTAGCCGACCAGATTAAGAAGGGTGCAGCCCTGAATGCCGTGCAGATTGCCGAGTGGCTGATTGCCAAGGGCATACTGAAATAAAAGGTTTATTCTGCGGAAAATATCGCATAAATTTTGCGATTTGATATATTTGGTATAACTTTGCACGATTTATTGCGTGTATGCGCCCCTGCACATACGCACGAGTGAGAGAGAAAGAGCGTTTTTTTATGATGAATAATTTTGCAAAAATAGTCTTGACTTTGTGTGCGACACTTGTCGTATGCACCGCCTTTGCCAATAAGGGGGAGCGTATGACCATTCGTGAGAAGGTCGAGGCGGGCAAGAGGGTTAGCATCCACAAAATCATAAAGAGCGAGGACCCTTCTCTTATCTACTCGGAGGGTTTGAAGTACTACGGCCGTGAGAAGTGGAAACAGGCGAGCGACCTCTTCGATGCTTGTCAGGCATACTATGTGGGCGATGTTTGTGAGGACTCGATTGCATTCTTCTCGGCACGAAGCAAGTTCAAGGATAGAGATTATGTGGAGGCGACAACCCAGCTCGACGAGTTCCGTCGCAAGTTTGGTCGCAGCATCTTTGTCGAGGACGCAGAGGCGATGTTGGCGATGTGCCACTACTACCTCTCGCCCGACCCTACTCGTGACCAGACCATTACAGGCGAGGCGATAATCGCCTTCTCGGAGTTTATCGAGCGTTATCCCAACTCTACACGAGTGGAGGCGTTTTCGAATCTCATCACCGAGCTGACCGAGCGATTGAAGAAGAAGGCATTTTTGAATGCCTACACCTACTACAAGATTCAGCGATACAAGTCGGCAGTCGTGGCTCTGCGCAACGCCTTGAAGCAATACCCCGACACCCCGCACCGAGAGGAGATTCTCTACTTGATTGCTGTGTCGAACTATCGTCTGGCACACAACTCCATCGAGGAGAAGCAGGGTGAACGCTACCTGAATGTTCTCGATTCGTACTACTCGTTCATCAACGAGTTCCCCGAGTCGAAGCACCGCAAGGAGTTGGAGCGATATATCAAAGAGGCAAAAGATTATTTGGACAAAAACAACATAGAAAAACAAAAATAGAGTTATGGAAATCAAGAAGAACATTCCGAACAACACTGTAACCCGCAAACTCGTAGATTTCGACCACGAGACAGGCAATGTTTACAAGAGCATCAATGTTATCGCTCGCCGTGCAAATCAGATTGCAGCGGAGTTGAAGAGCGAGTTGAATCGCAAACTTGCAGATTTCTCTTCGCCAACCGACTCGATGGAGGAGATTTCGGAGAATCGTGAGCAGATCGAGATCTCTCGCTACTATGAGCGTCTTCCGAAGCCGGTAATCATCGCTACCGAGGAGTATCTCGACGACGAGATCTACTTCCGTGACGGCAAGGAGTAATTTTTTCAGGGCTATTGGCCATTAGCCATTAGCCATTAGCTTTTGAAAAGTATGTTACAAGGAAAACATATATTGCTCGGTATAACCGGAAGCATAGCGGCATATAAGGCGGCTATGCTTTGTCGTCTTTTGCGTGTAGCAGGAGCCGAGGTCAAGGTAGTGATGACTCCGACCGCAAAGGAGTTTATCACACCCGTTACTATGGCAACTTTGTCGAAAAATCCTATCGCCGTGGAGTTCTACAACCCCGAGAATGGCGATTGGCATTCGCACATCTCGATGGGCGAGTGGGCAGATTGCTACCTCATAGCACCGGCTACGGCAAATACCATTGCCAAGATGGCATACGGCATCGCCGATAACCTCTTGCTTACAACCTATCTCTCGGCTCGTTGTCAGACCGTTGTCGCTCCGGCTATGGATTGCGATATGTTCTGCCACGAGGCTACGCAGGAGAACCTTGCGAAGTTGCGTGAGCGTGGTGTTGTAATCTTGGAGTCGCCCGAGGGCGAGTTGGCAAGTGGCTTGATGGGCAAGGGTCGTATGATGGAGCCCGAGCAGATTGTAGAGGCTATCGACAACATCTTCAAGGCGGAGCAGACATTGGCAGGCAAGCGAGTGATGGTCACCGCAGGTGCCACAATCGAGGCTATCGACCCTGTGCGCTACATCTCGAACCACTCGACCGGCAAGATGGGCTACGCCATAGCCGAAGAGTTGGCAAAGCGTGGTGCCGAGGTGGTACTCGTGAGTGGCAAAACAGCATTGCAGACACCGCAGGGTGTGCGCCGTGTGGATGTGTGCTCGGCAGAGGATATGTACGAAGCTTCGGTCGAGGAGTTCGAGGCTTGCGACTGTGCAGTGATGTGC
Organism: Alistipes sp.; assembly: GCA_017502025.1. GTDB lineage: Bacteria > Bacteroidota > Bacteroidia > Bacteroidales > Rikenellaceae > Alistipes. Next base: position 15,703 of record JAFVVS010000049.1, read on the forward strand.
GCAGCGGTAGCAGACTATACTCCCGTAGAGGTTGCGACCACCAAGATCAAGAAGAGCGACGACTCGTTCACCATCGAGTTGCGCAAGACGAAGGATATCGCCTTCGAGTTGGGCAAGGTGAAGGGCTCACGCAAGATTGTGGGCTTTGCACTCGAAACCGACAACGAGCAGGTGAATGCCGAGGAGAAGTTGCGCAAGAAGAACCTCGATATGATAGTATTGAACTCGTTGCGTGACGAAGGCGCAGGCTTTGGCTACGACACCAACAAGGTCTCGTTTATCGAGGCATCGAAGCGTGAGGAGTTGCCACTCCTCCCAAAGAGCGAGGTTGCCAAGCGCATTGCCGACAAAATAGAAAAACTATTTTTTTAATTGACAATTGATAATTGACAATTAATAGTAAAAACCATTTATTCAAAATCGGAGGTGATTGAGGAAATTTTGTGCGTTACGCAGTGGTGGGAAGCGCAGTTTACTAGGCGTAAATGAGCATTTACACCGCAAGTAAGGTGCAAAATTTACCAATCAGAACGATTTTCTGACAATTTATGCTACGCAGGCTTGTTGTAGAGAACTATGCTCTTATCGAGCACCTCGAAATCGAGTTCGACTCCTCGCTCAACATTATTACGGGCGAGACAGGAGCCGGAAAGTCGATTTTGATGGGTGCTTTGGCGTTGTTGCTCGGAGCCAAGAACGATAGCACAACCATAAAGGATAACTCTCGCTCGTGCATTGTGGAGGGAGAGTTCGACATCGCCGGACTCGGCTTGGAGGAGGCGTTCAAGGAGTTGGACATAGAGTACGACCACGAGACAATCATCCGTCGTACAATCTCGCCAAGTGGCAAGAGCCGAGCATTCGTGAACGATCAGCCGGTACAGCTCTCCGACCTGAAACAGCTCGGAGCCTACCTTATCGACATCCACTCACAGCACCAAAACCTTATCCTCTCATCGCCACAGTTCCGCATCCACGCCATCGACACGATAGCAGGCAATGGTGCGCTGTTGGCGGAGTACCGCAAGGCATTCACTGCTTTGCAGGAGGCACGCCACACCCTCACAGAGTTGCAGCAGAGCGCAAAGCGCAATGCCGACGAGGAGGATTGGTTGCGCCATCAGGCAGAGGAGTTGCGCAGTGCAAACCTCCGTATAGGCGAGATGGAGGAGTTGGAGGCGGAGTTGCGCACACTCGAAAATGCCGACTCGATTAGCGAGGCGTTGCAGAAGGTTACTCTCTCGTTAGACGAGGAGGTAACAGGCGTGCTGACTACCCTACGAGAGAGCGAGAATACTCTGCGTCGTGTGGCGGAGAACTACGCTGCGGCAACCGAACTTATCGAGCGATTGCACTCTACGGCGGTGGAGTTGAAGGATATCTCGGCTACCACAGCCTACGACTTGGAGCGCATCGAAGCAAACCCCGAGCGACTCGATGCGGTGAACAATCGCCTCGACCTTATCTACACACTACAACGAAAACATCGTTGCGAGGGCATCGAGGAGTTGATTGCCCTGCGTGACAGATACACCGAGCAACTCTCCGTCATAGAGCATAGCGACGAAGCTATTGCCGAGGCTGAGCAACGAGTTGCCGAGTGCGAAGTGGCGACCACCTCGCTTGCCGTGAAGTTGCACGATGCTCGATTGAAGGCTTCGCCTGCATTCGCAAAGGGCGTGGTGGAGATTTTGCGCAATGTAGCAATGGCAGATGCCGAGTTTAAGATTGCCGTAACGCCTTGCACACCGACCATTTCGGGTGCCGACACGGTCGATTTCCTCTTCTCGGCAAACAAGGCTGTCGAGCCTCGACCAATCGAGAAGATTGCCTCGGGCGGTGAGCTCTCTCGTGTGATGTTGGCTCTGAAAACCATCCTCGCACAGCACCTCGCCCTGCCTACAATCATCTTCGACGAAATTGATACAGGAATCTCGGGCCGCACCGCCAACGATGTGGGCGATATCATTGCTCGCTTGGCGCAGTCGATGCAGGTTATCGACATCACCCACTCGCCACAGGTTGCATCGAAGGGCTCTCGTCACTTCCTTGTCTATAAAGAGCAGAGCCGAAGCAATATCCGCCCTCTCTCGGCTGAGGAGCGCATCGAGGAGATTGCCAAGATGCTCTCGGGCGACACAATCACCGAGGCTGCCCTTGCACAAGCAAAACACCTGTTAGCGTTATAAATACAGATTGATTATCATCTCTTAATTTTGCATTCTGCATTTTGAATTTTGCATTGTGAAACTTTTGGCACAAATAGCACTCTTTGTTGTGGTTGCACTCTTTCTGTCGTGCAGCGACAACTCCGTTGTGCGCCAAACCGAGCCAATATACACCCCTCGCTATGCCAAAGGCTTCTCCGTCGAGCGTGACACAACCACGGGAGAGAAGTTGTTGTGCATCCGTAACCCTTGGCAGGGTGCCTCCGATATAGTTTTCTACACAGAGATCGACTCGCTATCCCCGCCCAAGCGCATTGTGGCGATGTCGTCGAGCCACGCAGCGATGCTCGATGCCGTAGGTTGCTCCGACCGCATCGTAGGGCTCTCGGGCTGCCGATTTATCTACAACAACGACCTATGCAAAAAAATTGCAGAGGGTGAAATTGCCGAGGTTGGCTACGACTCCGCCTTCGATTTCGAGAAGATTCGTTCGCTCAACGCCGATATTGTGCTGCTCTATGGTGTGGCGGGCGAAGCAAAGTCTATTACGGACAAACTCGATGAGCTCCGCATACCTTATATATATATTGGCGACTACCTCGAAAATGACCCACTCGGAAAAGCGGAGTGGGTGGTGGCACTCGCATCGCTTTGTGGCGTAGAGGGCAAGGGTATTGCCTTTTTCGAGGGGGTGGAGAGTCGCTATAATGCTTTGCGAGAGCAGAAATATTGCTCTGCCTACAAGCCCCGTGTAATGCTCAACCTACCCTATCGTGACACCTGGTTTATGCCTCCGCACAACAGCTATATGGTGCGCCTGATAGAGGATGCCGGTGGAGAGTACATATTAAAGACGAAAGACGAAAGACGAACCGACGCAGCGGAGCGAGAGCAGAGGGTGCTTGCACACTATGCCGAGCCGCAAGGAGGAAAAGCCTGCGAAGCAGGATTAAAGACGAAAGAGGATGCAGAATGCAAAATGCAAAATGCAAAATTAGATAAAGCTAATGGCCAAAAGCTAATGGCTAAAAGCCAAAATTCGTCTATGCCTATTTCGTTGGAGGAGGCGTTAGTGTTGGCTATGAAGGCGGACTTCTGGATAAATCTCGGGCAGATGGCATCCAAAGAGGAGGTTTGCGCTGCGGCTCCTCGCTTTGCGAAGGTCGATGCGGTGAAGTTCAACCGCCTATACAACAACACCAAGCGTACAAACGAGAGTCGTGGTAGCGACTTCTGGGAGTCGGGTGCCATTCGCCCCGATATTATCCTCGAAGACCTAATCAAAATACTGCACTACGAGGCTCCAACCGACTCGCTATACTACTACAAAAAGTTAGGAGATAGGAGTTAGGAGTTAGGAGTTATTGGAAAAACTAATTTTTTAATTTTTAATTTTTAATTTGAAATTCCGTACCACCATACTTTTCACCCTGCTTACTGCGCTTTGTGCGGTACTCTTTGTGGTGGATATTGCCGTAGGCTCGGTAGCGATACCCCTTTCGGA
>JAFVVS010000050.1 GCA_017502025.1 Alistipes sp.
TCCATTGTAAAAAAGAATTAATTAAATCATAGCTCTAATCTCAAAGGTATTGTTTTTGAAATTTCTCTTCTTGCGAAGAGAAGGAAAAAACTTATTTAGCTGCTCAAATACCTCAAAGAACGTACTCTATTTGATTAAGCCTTGCGGCCCTCTCTTTCGATTTTTGCACCTCGCACATTTTGTAGTGCGAAAGTGGTGCAAAGGTAAGGCAAGTTTTTTAAACTTCCAATTTTTTCGGAAACTTTTTTCGAAAAAATTTTTAGAACCTTAATTTTTGCCTTTTTAGAACCTTGCTTTTCTGTATATCAAACCGTAGTTTTCAACCCGAAAGCGGATGCAAAGTAACGGCAAAAAAATGAAACTTCCAAATCTTTTTAGCACTTTTTTCTACACCTTTTGCCCCCTTTTCGCATAGGTGGTTAGCTTTCAGCTATTTAGAGATTAAAAATTATTAAAAAATTTTAATAATATATTTTTCCCCTCTCTTATATTATATATAGGTATAGGGGAAATTAGGGGGTGGCAGGAGCATTAGAGGCGTTAGAGAGATTGCAACTGCAAAAAGAAAAAGCAGTCTATTTCAGACTGCCATTTCAAACTCAAAAATCGATTGCAAAAATTTTACGCCATCTCGTCGAGCAGCTTCTCGCACGCCTCTTCGAGCATCTCGATTACGAGATAGAAACCCTCTCGCCCCTCGTAGTAGGGGTCGGGCACATAGTAGTAACGCTCGGCGTAGGTGGTAAAATAGTCACGCATACGATAGATTTTATCGATGGACTCTCGTGTAGGAGCCAGGCGTACCACTCGTTCGTAGTTGCTGTCATCCATTACGACGATGCGGTCGAAGTCGTCGAAGTCCGCAACACGGAATGGGCGAGAGCGGTGGGTAAGGCAGTAGCCACGACAATGCGCAGCCTCACGCATACGGGGATCCGCCAACTCACCAGCGTGACCGGAGTAGGTGCCGGCGGAGTCTATCTCGAACTGCTTGCCAAGACCACGAGCAAAAACCTTTTGACGGAAAATCTCCTCCGCCATCGGTGAACGGCAGATATTGCCGAGGCAGACAAAGAGTACTTTTTGTTTATCTTTCATATCACTATTGACATGTAAAATTGGAAATCTATCGTCTTCTATGTCTTTTTATCAAAATAGGAGAACTAATTTCTTTATCTGCCTTCGATGCGTAGTTGCGAGCAGAAAATCTCTCTATCATCTCCGAGGAATATACCTCGTACTCCTTGCATCCCTCCTCCAAAGGAAGTATCTCGATATCGTAGAACTTAACATATTTATCGGCAACAGCCTTGCGATAGTGATCGGCAATACCTTTATAATGCGGAGGAATTGCCATTCCCTTGACTATCTCCTGCTCAGCAAAGGTCAATTCCAAATTGTTAGGGTCGAAATCACCCTTGTGATGATTTATAATAAATTGCTCTATCGATGGGATATCCAATTTAAAATCGTCTATCAGTGTCTGTATACGCTGATGCATTCTGCGAGAACGGTCTATCAAATCGGCCAAATCTCGGATTTTAACCTGTTTGTCTTGCGACTCATCCTCAAAGTGTTTGGCAACAGCATCTACTGCGATATTGTAGTTGCGGACAAACAGTTGAAATTCACGAATCTTGAAGTAACTTTTCGTACTTATCGAGAAATCTATCAAATCTAAATCCTTCTCCGGAAATCTGAAACGGCGAATAATAGCCTCGTGTGGATGACACCCCTTCTGCCATTTTCGGCGCTCCATTTTTAGACGAATAACCTCTATGATCATATCATTTACATAGAGATAACGAATAATCTCGCCAATTGCCTGGGTCTGGCAATTCTTATGACGATTGTGCGCAATATACTTTATCATAATGGTAAAGACTACGCCAAGTGCCATTGCCGACGCAAGGAATGCCATAGAGTCGAATATGATTTCGGGAGTACCTTGGTGCCAAAACGATTTCTGTGTTAAGAGTTCGAGATTGGAGGCATATTCAAGAATCTTATCCAACTTCTCGTTCATCTCCTCCGCTGCAAATAGTAGAAACATAGGTTTGTAATTTAGAGTTAGTACTACAAATATAGTCAGAATTTCGCAAAATACTATATTTAGAATGCTTCGTTTATGGAGAATAGAGCTCCGTGGATGAGTTTTCCTCGGTTAGCACGGCAACCAAAGCCGTAGTCGAGGCGGAAATTTACGCCCTTGCGGAGCTCGTAGCGCAGACCTACGCCATAGGTTGGCAGAGTTTTGTGCCAAGAGAAGGTGCGGAAGGAGTGGAATACATTGCCTGCACCGCCCCACGCCGCTGCGCCAAGGCGTTTATAGATATTTTGGCGGAGTTCCGCCTGCAAAGTCACTGCACAAAGGTCGTTGAAGCGGCCGGCATAGTAGCCACGCATAGATTGCGAGCCACCTATCAAGGCGTTATAAACCCATGGTGTGCCTTCGCTATTCCATTCGCCACGCAAGTCGAAAGCCAGCACCGCACCTCGCCACAATCGCTGATAGTAGTCAAGCACCAATCGACCGCTCCACAATGTCTGTCCGATATTACCCATACCCCTTGGGCGCACCTTCGCCTGGGCTGCGACATATACGCCTCGTTGCGGATTGGAGATTGCATCACGGCTATCGAACTCCACCAAGAGCGATATTCCCGTAGCGTTATACGCCACCCTCTTGCCGTCGATACGCTCCTCTAACGCCGTCTGCGAAGAATATTTACCACCGAACTTACCAAAGTGACAATTAAAGTCAACACCAGCACCAACATACAGCCCTCCTATTACTCTCTGCAAAAACTTACCCTCTACAATACAACGAGAAGAGAGGTATCTTATTGCATCGTTACGCATTGCCGAGTCGTAGCCCACGCCCCAAAACGAGGTCGGCAACGAGAAAAATTCGGCATTATAGAGGAGGCGTTGATTGTCATTACGGAAGATATTGCAGCCCTGCACTCCCACACGATAGAAGCCTGTAAGCGAAGCGGTTGCATAGATCGAGAAGTTAGAGGCAGGGATAGAGCGATTGCTCTTATCGAGGCGATAGCGACCTGCCGCCATTACCGCCAAACCTGCCGAAGTAGAAGGTGAGTAATAGAGCGTAGGCACAAAAGTCATATCGACCTTGCGCTCGAAGCTGCTATCAACACTGCTCTCTGCGAGATAGCGCAAAAAGCGACTTCCACTTTTTCGTGTTGAATTATTGGTATCGATTGGCGTATATCTATATGCAACAGTATCCCTGCCTACGACAAGGATACTATCTTTTTGCGCCATCACCTCCACCGAAAACAGTGAGAGCAGCACAAGCATATACGCCCTAAACCTATTCAATTAGAAACGATATTTATCAATTATGCTATAAAACAACTCTTTACCCTCATTATCAACCTCCTCTTTGAGGATATATTCGAGGTTACCCTCCTTGGTGATAATAAGGAGTGCAAATTTCTTGTTGCAATCGCCAAGTCCACAAGCATTTTTGAAGGTGTGGTCGTGATCTTCGATAATGAGCGCACCATTCTTCTCCACACGCTTACGGCAAATCTTGCGCAAGAACTCCTTAGGTAACCAAGTATCCGGAAGATTCAATATACCGAAGCCATATATCTCTGGACCTGCGGCACGACTATTCGCCTCTAACTCCTCGGCGAACTTATTATTCTTGTTCATTGCCAAGTAGGCATCGGGGTCAACATAGAAAATCAGGAGGTTTTTCTCGCCATAGTGCGGCAGATTGGTATAATTACCATACAAATCCTTAATTGTTACATTCTCCACCTTGCGTGGCTCGATTACGCCCTCGGCAAACGCCTGAAAGCCAATAAACAACGACACCAAGAGTGTCAATACATATCTCATAATTTAGGTCTATTTATGTTTTTCGAGCGCAAAGGTAATATTTTTTTTAACAACCTCAAAATTTAACATTTTTGCGTCTTCGGTCGAGATGGGTTTCCAAGCCGTAGCGACCACTGCCCGAAATTACCAGCGTAACATAGATACCTATATATAATATTTGTCGCTCCACGCCAAGCCAACCGAGCGAGGGGTAGATTATAAATATCTCGACAAACATTCCGAGTGCCATAATAAAGGCTGCAAAGCGAGTGCCGTAGCCCAAGATAATCATCACGGCAAATGCCGCCTCCAAGAGGGTGAAGATTACGAAGGTTGCCCAGCTGCTATCGAAGAGTAGTGCGGGATAGCCCGTGAGCACAAAGTTGTAGATCTGCAACTTATCGATAATGTGCAAAGCGATAAGCACGCCGACAAAGAGTCGCAGAAATAGAATGGCACGGTCGATAAAGCGATAGGTGCGCAGTATTTCGAGAAGGTGTTTCATCATAGCACACTCCCCTACCGCAACTATTGAGCCAAAAACGAATAAGTGCAACCCTCCAAAAAGGAAGATTGCACTTAATCTTGCAAGTAGGGAGAGATTATTTCTTAGCCTCCTCAACCGATACCTTGCGGAACTCCTTCAAGAGCTTTGAAAGCTCCAAAGCAGCCTTACGAGCACGAGTACCAGCAGCCTTGTTGTTCTTCTCTACCTGAGCAGCAGCGTTTGCCTGGAAAGCAGCAACCTGTGCATTGATCTGATCTACCAAGTTTTTCATAATCTTATAAGTTTTTAGTGTTAATTGGTTTTGTGTGATACAAATGTAATTCTTTTTTTTAAGAAAACAAATTTTTCGCCAAACATTTCGTATAAAAAAACGTTTTTTTACACTATTCGAGAGCCATATAGGTATATTTTTTGCGATTTATTGCATCGAATGTCAATTTTCTTACAAGAATATACAACTATGATTTATCGCTTGAAAAATCCTATTTTATTGCTTACTGTGCTCGTATTACTCTCCTGCAAGCAGCACGCAAAAAGCATCAGTGAGCCTTTATCTGTCGAGGTGGCCAAGGCAAGGAGCGAGATGATACCCTACACAAAAGAGTTTATCGCCCCCGTTTCGGCAAACTATTCCGCTACGGTGCAACCTCGAATTTCGGGCTTTCTGGTGGCGTCATCGTTCAAGAATGGTATGCCGGTAAAGCGTGGGCAGTTGATTTTCAGAATGGATGATGCACCTCAGCGAGCCAATCGTTTGGCAGCCGAGGCTTCGCTCGCCTCGGCAAAGGCAAAGGCGGCCCAAGCCAAGCAAAACTACGAACGAGCCATTCCGTTGGCACGCATAAACGCCATAAGTCAGATGCAGCTCGACCAATACACCGCCGAAAATCTCTCGGCGATAGCCTCGGTAAAGTCGGCAGAGCAGACACTGCGCAATGCACGACTCGACGAGAGCTACACACTTATATATGCCCCTATCAGCGGTATTATATCCTCGTCGGCAGCCACACCTGGCGACTACATCGGACCAGGCACACAATTTTCGACGCTCACAACCATTCAGAACATCGATACTGTAGGTGTCGACTTGGCTATCCCAATGAGTGAGTATCTGCGTATTTCGGGCCGCAAAACATTCTCGTATGACAACGCATCGCTGCTCTCAAATATTCGTCTGCGAGTGGCAGATGGTAGCGACTACCCCGAGCAGGGTTTCTATCAATACACTCGTCAAAGCATCGCAAGCGAGATGGGTACGATAGTCTTGGTGGTTGGCTTCAAAAACCCCGACTATGCCCTTAAAGTGGGACAGTTTGCCCGAATAACCGCCTCGCTCGGAGCCGATCGAGAGCACATTGTCGTACCGCAAAGGGCGGTCAGTCAAATTCAGAATATCTCCTCGGTGTGGGTTATACGCCCCGACTCGACCGCCGAATACAGAGAGGTTAAGCTCGGCTCGACCACAGGCGAGTGGTGGATAGTGGAGAGCGGAGTCGAAGAGGGCGAGGTGATCGCCACAACAGGCTTGCAGAAGTTGCGCAACGGAATGAAGGTCACCACAACAACAAAATAGCAGAGTATGAAAAACTTCTTTATTCGCAGACCCGTATTCGCCATATCGCTATCGGTGATTATTGTATTGTTGGGCGCAATATCCATCGGCAACCTCGCCATAGAGCAGTACCCCGACATCACCCCACCCGTGGTGGAGGTTAGTGCTACCTACGAAGGTGCCGATGCCGAGACGGTAAATAATGCCGTGGCGACACCCATTGCCGAGAGTATTATGGGTGTAAGCGATATGCTATATATGCAGGCGACGAGTGCAAACGATGGCTCGATGACCTTGCAAGTAACCTTCGATATCGGCTCCGATGCCGACCTCGACGCCATATTCACGCAGAACAATGTGGCTACGGCAATGGCAAAACTCCCCTCTTCGGTTACACAGCAGGGCGTTGTAACACGCAAGACGCAGACGGGTTTTCTGATGGTTTATGCTCTGTATAGCGATGGGCGATACGACGAGAATTTTCTCTCGAACTACGCCTACATAAACCTCGAAAACGAATTGCTCAAAATCAACGGTATAGGTAAAGTTGATATTATGGGCGCAGGCGAGTATGCTATGCGAGTGTGGCTGCAACCCGACCGCCTCGACTACTATAATATATCGGTGAGCGAAATTCTCGATGCTATTTCGACCGAGGCGGGCATCTACCCTGCCGGTAAATTTGGTTCCGAGCCTACACCGCCTTCGACGCAATACACCTATACGGTAACAATGCCACGACAGATTTCGACCGCAGAGGAGTTTGGCGATATTCTTTTGCGCACGACCGAGAAGGGAACACAGGTGCGACTGCGAGATGTGGCGAGCGTTGAACTCGGCAGTCAGAGTTATGGTGCGAGTTCTCGCTTTGGCGACAAGCCTACAACGATTATCTCCATCTATCAGGAGCCAAACTCCAATGCCGTAGCCCTTGGCGAGGCTGTAAAGTCGAAGATGGCGGAGTTGGCAGAGCGTATGCCCGATGGCGTGGAGTACGAGGTGTTGGTCGATGGCACAAAGAGCATCTCGGCCGGTATTCGAGAAATTTTTGAGACCTTGATTATCGCCCTGGTGCTCGTAATCCTGATAATCTTCCTCTTTCTGCAAGATTGGCGTGCTACGCTTATTCCGCTCATCGCCATACCCGTTTCCATCATCGGAACATTTATGGTCTTTCCGCTCTTGGGCTTCACCATAAATATCATCTCGTTGCTCGGCTTGGTCCTCTCGGTAGGTCTGGTCGTGGATGATGCAATTGTGGTGGTCGAGGCGGTACAGGCAAATATTGAGCGAGGTATGGACTCCCACAAGGCGACCGAAGAGGCGATGAACAAGGTTACCTCGCCAATTATCGCCACAACGATTGTCCTGATGGCGGTATTTCTGCCTATATCATTCTCGGGAGGCATCTCGGCTCGCCTATTTCAGCAGTTTGCCGTGACAATTTCGGTGTCGGTCATCTTCTCGATGATTAACGCTCTGTCGCTCTCGCCTGCGCTGTGCGCCATCCTGTTGCGACCTCGCAAGGAGCGCACAACCGGCTTTTTCGGAGCCTTCAACCGCATTTTCGACAGAGCAATGGGGCGTTATGGCTCGGTCATCGGCAAGGTAGTAGCTCGCTGGCGCACTACAATAGCAATGGTGGCGGTGATGTTGGTGGCGATTGGTGCTATATTGAAGATTATGCCACGAGGTTTTCTGCCCGAGGAGGATTTGGGTTTCTTCACCATATCGGTAACTGCCCCCGACAATACCGCCCTCTCACGCACCGAAGAGATTATGGCGAAGGTCGATTCGGTAACAAAAGCGACGCTCCCCATAGTCGAGAGTACAGGCGTTGTGTCGGGTTTCAACCTTATCTCGGGTGTGGCATCGACAAACTGCGGCGTAATATTCGTCAAGTTGATCGATTTTTCCGAACGCAAAATATCGGCAATGGAGGCGGTAGCAAAGTTGAACGAGGTGTTATACTCTGCCATTCCCGAAGCGGAGTGCGGAGCATTTGTATCGCCTTCGATACCAGGTTTGGGCGTAACCTCGGGTGTTACATTCGAGTTGCAGGATAGGGCGGGCAAGGGCACCACCTACCTCGCTGAGCAGAGCGAGAAGTTGCTCTCGGCACTTCGCCAAGAGCCTCGCATAAAGTCGGCAACAACCGAGTTTCGCAATGGCGTGGCGCAGAAGCACCTCGACATCGACAAGCAACACGCCCAGATGAGTGGTGTGTCGCTCTCGTCGCTATACTCCGAAACGGCTACCCTGCTCGGAGGTCGTATGATAAACAATTTTAACCTCTATGGTCGCCTATATCAGAGTTATCTGCAAGCTGCACCGGAGTATCGCACCGACGCCTCGTCGCTCAGCAGCTATTTTCTGAAAAATGGCAACAACGAGAGTGTGCCACTCGCATCGTTTGTGACGGTGAGGGATACTACGGGTGTGCAATATGTGTCGCAATTCAATCTCTACCGTTCAATCGGCATAAATGTTACGCCCGATGAAGGAGTATCCACGGGCGATGTGATGAACGACATCGAGCGTGTGGCCGAAGCAATTCTGCCCGACGACACTGCCATTGCGTGGAGTGGTGTCTCGTTCCAAGAGCGCAGTGAGAGCGGAAAAGGGGCGTGGGTATTTCTCATCGCCTTCATATTCGTATTCTTCACACTCTCGGCATTGTACGAGAGTTGGAGTCTGCCAATGTCGATTGTGTTGGGCGTGCCGTTGGCGGTACTCGGAGCGTTGTGTGCTGTTGGTTTGGCGCACCTTGTGGCACCGCAATTTATCAACGACATCTATATGCAGATTTCGTTGGCAATGCTTATAGGCCTGGCGGCGAAGAACTCCATTTTGGTGGTCGAATATGCCGACAAACTCTTCTTCGAGGAGCGACAATCGCTGCTCGATGCCACCATAAACGCCGCAAAGATGCGTGTAAGACCAATACTTATGACCGCCTTTGCCTCCATTCTCGGTATGTTGCCGTTGGTCTTCGCCTCGGGCGTCTATTCCACCGCTCGCAACATTATGGGTGTGTCGTTGGTCGGAGGTCTGCTCTTTGCCACCATCTTCGGCATACTGCTCTACCCTGCTCTATTCTATATGGTGGGCAAACTGTCACGATTTGAACTGAAAACGAAAACTAAAAACTATGCGTAGGATACCTTATATATTATTAGCGTTGGTGGTCGTGAGTTGCAACCCACGACTCTCTGCACCGCAACTCGCCACCCAGCGAGAGTACCTCTTTGGCAACAACTTTTCGAGCGACTCGATACGCCTCGGCGA
>JAFVVS010000051.1 GCA_017502025.1 Alistipes sp.
CTTCGATATGCAGTTGGATTTCTTGTGGAAAGAACTAAGTGAGTCCTTCAAGACTGTTGTTAACACCCTAAAGGCTGCTACTTCTGTTCTTGAAGCGTCTAATGTGGTTCTCTTCAAGTTTGAGGCTCCTGCCGATCAGGGTGCTACTGTTCAGAAGAACCGTGCTGCTTTCGGTCAGAAGTACTACGATAAGTACGCTCCCAAGACCACGACTCCAACTACTCCGACCACACCTACCACTCCTGTTGTAACTCCTACCACTCCTGTTGCTTCTAAATTGAAGTTCAACACAGGCGACATTGTGCAGTTCGCAGGCGGTAAGCACTATACTTCCGCAGACGGTGCTACTGGCTCTACTGTAAAGGCAAGTAAGGCAAAGGTTACTGCTGTTTCTAAGACGGGTAAACATCCTTATCACTGCCGTGCGGTCAATGATGCTGGCGCATTTATTAGCGGTGTATATGGCTGGGTAGATGCTTCTACTGTATCGGCAGTTAAGGCAACTCAGGCTCCTGTTACAACCGATGAAATCTATGTTGTCAAAAGCGGGGATACTTTGTCTGGCATTGCTTCTAAGTATGGCACTACATACCAAAAGCTTGCAGCTTACAATAACATCTCTAACCCAAATAAGATTTCTGTTGGACAGAAGATTAAAATTCCGAAGGGTTCTACTGCCCAAACTACTGTGGCTAAGCCTTGGACTCCCGCTGTTGGAGATATTGTAAATTACACAGGTAAGGTACATTATACAAGCGCTGGTGCTACTAAGGCTATCGCTTGTAAAGGCGGTAAAGCCAAAATTACTGCAATTTATCAGCTCGGTAAGAGCAAGCACCCCTATCATTTAGTTGCTGTATCTGGTAGCGGTGCAACCGTATATGGTTGGGTAGATGCAGGCACATTCACAAAAGCGTAAACACAAAAACAGTGGCTCTTACACGGTGATGTAGGAGCCACTTATTAAATAATGGAGGATATATTATGGAACTATTCTTACAGGAATTTATTTCTACTTACGGCACAACCATTCTTTATTCAATCCTCACTGCTATCGCAGGCTATCTTGGCATTGTGATTAAAAATCTCTATACCAAATACATCAACGACAAGACCAAGCAGGATGTTGCAAAAACTGTTGTTAAGGCAGTTGAGCAGATGTATAAGGATCTGCACGGCGACGAGAAGCTCCAGAAGGCTCTGGAAGCGGCTTCTGATATGCTATTGACAAAAGGTATTACCATCAGTGATATCGAGCTCAGAATGCTTATTGAGGCTGCTGTGGCTGAGTTTAACGATGCATTTAATAAGACCGGCGCTACTACTGATGAAGCTGCCGACGAAACGCCTGTTGAACCTGAAGCAGAGGCAACAGCGTAAATTATTGGGGTGCTTAGCACCCCTCTGATTAAAGGCAGACACATCAATATAGGAAGGGTGGTAGTATGAAGTGATAAATTACATAGAGTTTTTGAAGCTACCAACTCAGATTGCTGTTGCGTTGGTGGGGGTGCTTCTTGTTCTCAATGTAATTGGCGAGCTTTTGGAATTTAAGGGGAAAATCGTTCCAGAGTTTATGAAGATCAGAAAATATTTCGCCAGAAAGAGAAACGAGAAAAAAGAGACGGCACAAACACTAAAAGAAGTACGACAATTACTCAGCGAAGTAAATGGTCATTATTCTGCTGACAACATCACAAAGCGTGATGCTTGGATGCAGTGGGTTAACGACAGGGCAAATGTCTATGACGATTCCATTGTTGAAATTAACTCTAAATTATCAGATGTAACTGACGCTCTGAAAGATAACTCAAGGTTAACTGAGGAAATGTTTATTCAGAGTAGCCGTGACCGCATCATTGATTTTGCGACAAAGGTTACAGACGATAATGTAATTGTTTCGAGAGAAGAATTCAACCGTATTTTCAAAGTATATGACAAGTACGAGAAATTCCTTGAGGAACGCGGTCTTACTAACGGTGAGATTGATATTGCTATTCATATGATTAGGGAGTCTTATGAACATCATATGAAAGAGCATACATTTCTTGAAGATGTGCGCGGATTCAGCAAATAAACATATTTAGCGGGTCTATCAAATCAATGATAGCCCGCTATTTTTTTGCGCTTAGGTGTGTATATGTCTCCATTAGTAGCATATCGGCAATAAGTGGTGTTTACTGCCGAAATGGTAAAAAAAATAAGGGCTACAAGACCGAAGCCTCATAGCCCTTAATAGGTTATTAAATGAATACTGAAATGTGTAGGTCATTCCATTTGTGTATTCTGTGCCGTGTTGAATATGCGTAGAGATAAGCCTTGGCTTGACCTAAATCTATTGAGAACTCTTGAACCTTAACGAAATTACTTTTTCCTACTTTCGTTAATAGCAGCCTGTGTTGCGGTGAACAAAGGGAGGAAACTTTGGCTGTCGTTTTCCTCTTACCGTCAATACACAGTGATTTCGGCGGTTTATCAGGACTGAAGCGTAGATACCAATCAAAGCTATTCTCGTGAACAACCACCTTAACAATGAACGCTCTGATAACATCTTCGGGGATATTATCCATTGCGTCAGGGTTAACGGATTGTTCAAGGTAGAATTTGAGGATCTTAATCTTTTCATCGTGAGTAGCATCGTCAATTGCTTCTTCCTGTGGTTGCAACTGACTCAACTCATTTTGAATAGCAAGGAGCCTATCTTCGATTTCTTGTTTCTTCGCTTTGAATATATCTCTGGTGATTTCGCCGTCTGCTCTCATTTCGATTAAACTATGTAATCTCTTATTGAGCTTTTCAGCTTCCTCCTGTTTTTGTTCTATCAGCCGATTGTTATCGGTTTGTGGCTCTTCATCATCAATGTGTCGTTCCAACATTGCTTCTGCAAGAGCAAGTACTTCTGCCGTGTTATGTAGATATTCACGAAAGATATTCTTGACCATCATTTGCAATTTCCAACCTGCAATCATAGGTGTTTTGCAAACATCATCAATGGGCAATCCTTTTCTCAAACGAGTTGTTACTGTTCCTGTTCTAATGGAACTGTAGCATTGATACCCATACTGCACATCGTCCTCAACTCTGTGCCATACCTTTCTATTGAACTTGTGTCCACATTCGCAGATTAAGAGTTCTGTCCAGACATCTCCGGGTTGTTTTTCTCCGATCTGTCTGCGTTTACCAGCGCCTGTATTTGGCAATTCTTTTCTTCGTTTAGCCATCATCTCTTGAACTCTCTCAAACTCCTCTTCGGTAATAATAGGCTCGTGAGTACCTCTGGTCTTCGTAAGCTCTATTTCTCCAAAGTTTCGTATCTTTTTCTGTTCAAGAAAGTCTGGAGTGTACTCTTTGTGATAAGTGATTATACCACAATAAAAAGAGTTTTGCAATATCTTTGAGATATTACTTTCGTGCCAGTTAGATTTTCCCATAGCAGTAAGTCGTCCTGCTTGCTCAAGTCTGAACTTGATAGCTCGAATACCTACTCCATCAAGATACCAGTCATAAATCATTCTGACGGTCTTTGCTTGTTCTGGATTGATAACCATATCCTTACCAACTCTGTCATATCCGAGGATATTACCATTGCCGTAGAATACGCCATTATCCATAGAAGTCTGTTGACCGCACTTTACGCGGATTGATGTCTTTCTGCTTTCGTCCTGTGCAAGTGTTGCCATAATGGTGAGTCGAAGCTCTCCGTCTCCGTCAAAAGTTTTGATGTTATCATTAATAAAGAAAACTTCAACACCCTTTGCTTTAAGACTACGAGTGTACTGTAAGGTATCAACAGTATTTCTTGCAAATCGAGCAACCTCTCTTGTGAGGATCAAATCAAATTCGCCGTCACCGGCATCTTCAATCATCTTCATAAACTGAGGTCGTTTCTGTGCAGATGTTCCTGTGATACCTTCATCAGTGTACATTCTCACAATATCCCATTCAGGATGTTGAGCAATAATAGGTTTGTACCAGTCTTTCTGGTTTTCAAGTGCGCTTAACTGAGCTTCGTGTTCAGTAGAAACTCTGGCATACACAGCGACTTTTCTTTGCTTTGGGGCTTGGTAGCCATATTGGTACATTGCTTATCCTCCCTACAATTCCTAATTTTGTTATGTATGTATGCCTATTAAGTATAGCATTTGAATTCGGATAAGTCAATACAATCTCTGTAATCGTTCAAAATGTTTTTGAAAATATGCTTCTTTACCAAGCCCTGTTTATGTAGGTTTTCAATCAGTTTCAGCGCTGCGTATATCTTGTCTTTTTCTTCATCGCTTAACTTCTTTTGCATATTCAAAACTTCCTTATTTAGTTTGTGCCGGTACTACCGAAACCGCCACGATCTGCACCCTCAAGGTGGTCAACCTCTGTCATCTGAATATGACCCATACGCTCGACGATACGGAACTGACAGATACGGTCGTTCTCGTTGATTACGGTATCTCTCATAGCGAGCACAGGCATACCCCAAATGTCGTTATCACCACTGTAAGAGTTGTCGATAACACCCATATGGTTTGTCTGCAAGATACCCCATTTCTTAAAGGTTGAACTGCGGGGAACGATATGTGCCTCATATCCCTCTGGTAACTTCATTGAAACACCAAGAGAGATAATCTTAAAGTCGCCTGCTTTAAGTTCAACGGTTTCTGCTGCGCGTAGGTCAATCCAGTCGCCCTTGCTCAGCTTTTCAATCTTATCAATGTTGTCATTGTGATAACGGACTAAAATTTCGTTCATTTAATTTTCTCCTTCAAATTCTTAATGAGTTCTTGTTGTTCAATTATCAAACTAATAGCTTCACGAGCAATCGCCGAATATTCATATGAAGAAAAAGCTATTTGGTTGAGTTTGAACAATATTTCTTCGTTGTTAAGCTCTCGTTTCATTTTCAAAACGCTCCTCTAATGCAAAGACGCTTCCGCTTTGTTTCATAGGTCTGTCGGTTTTGGATTGTAGGAACTTCAACTTCTGCCAATACTGAGGTAAATATAAGTATATATTCTTCAGTTCTTTGAGGTTTTTGTTCGCACAACACCAACAAGAAACCCTGTCCAGAATGTCATACAACTCAACTTCACCAGAAGGAGTTTGTTCATACCAATGCCAACCTCTATCAAAGCAGTATTTCAAACAGTCTGCTTCTGTCATTTCCCATTCAACAAGCGGTAATGTCTTACCTTCGGATTGTGATTTTTCAAATCTATGTGGCTCGTCATAAGCGATACCAACATAGTCGATAATGGTATCATTTATGGACTCTTTGTACCTCTTAATGACTTGTAGTTTGTAGTGTGTATGCCACCTACATCTACCACCGCACCAAGAGAAGCCATAATGATAGCCGTCCTTGTTTCTATACTTGATCTTGCGTTCAAACATAGAATACAAAAACGGCTCGTCAGGATGAAGTTCTGTATATGTAATGTTGTGTTGCTTTAACAACTCAACCACTCTATCTCTGATGCGATAGATGCACTCAAACTCCATACCAGTATTATAAAAGATAACCTCGTCAAGAGGTTTCTGTGTTTCGATTAACTTTAGTAGCATTGCAAGGCTGTCCTTGCCGAAACTAACACTTGCTATATATCTCAAACATATCACCTTAATAGAAATTATTTGCATCTCTATCAAGGTTCACAGAAGTGGCTACCCAAGCCGAATGGTGGCTACCACCCGACGCTATTTAACTTCCATTTTATGTCTATTTGAAGCACCCATACGAACTTTCGCCTGCCACGGCTTTGATGCTGCATAACATCTCAGTTCTCGACAACCTCTATTGAGGAATTGGTATGTTCAAGATTTTCATAAATTCGCTCTCAGACACATCTGCGAAGTCTTTATCTTCGCCAACATTCATCAATTCCATTTCCCAAACGCTTGGGTCATACGGTCGTGATAAATATTCTCGCCTGAAATCTCGTCTGAGAGTTTCCTCGTCGTAACGCCGTCTTTGTCGTTCTACCCATTCAAGGTTTTCGCAAGGTCGTAGAACGCAATTTAATACATCGTCGTTAATGTTTTCGTCTGCGATAAGCAAATGCATTCGGTATCCTCGTGCATTGTCTGATGCAGGAATTACTCTGATATAACTACCATTGTGAAATTCAACCGTCATATTACATACGCTCCTACGGACTCGAACTTCATCGGTATCTCTTAAACATTCTCGCAGACACAACTCAATCTGAGTGTTCCTTGCTCTACTGTTCAGTGCGATACCGACTTTGTATCCGGGTTCTCTACGACATTTAGCAACGGCGTACTCAATTGCTTCGTTTGATAACAAAACATTTGACCACCACCTTAATGTCAATAATTATGAACATAAAGGGCTGTTTTGTTTATAATATTAAACATTATCCCTTACTTCTTTTACCTTCTTGATTGATGCGGCTTTGCCGTCAATCTTGAATTTGTATCCAACCTTTGACATAGAAGTTAACTGACTGTCATCGGGGATACAAGATGCGTGTTCGGTTCTCATAACCGGCACGCCCTTGTCATTAACAACTTGGAATAGCATTTTTCACCTGTAATTTCTTTTTCTCCCTGTATTCCATATAGCGTTGTGTATATTCATAGCTATCAGCAAAAATGGCTTTTGCAGCCTTAATAAGCTTCGGTTCGTACTGTTCAACTAACTCTAACTCAGATACATAATCTTTGGCGAAAGGACAGCCCACACAACCTGTTCTGGGTAGTCCATATTCGCTGTAACATTTGCTATGAGTTACACCGTAGTGTTTACAGTACTCAGCCTTATCTTTGTCTGAGAGCCAAAATACAGGTCTGAAATGGTTTGTTTGAGAGCGTTCATCAAAGCAGGACTTGTGAGATGCTCTGATACCACCCTCAGCTCGTCTTACGCCAACACACATCAAGTCATATCCATTTAACTTTTCCATAGCACTTGATATTTTCTTCTTGGCATAATGACAGCACTTGTTTGAAATTTTGAAAGTAGGTGGGTTTTCCATAATGAACTCTTTTAAGTATGGAGATCTGTCGATACGATACATACTGCAAGTAGGTACATTACACCACCAACGCAAAGCCGTTTGACAGGTGGGATACCGTTTGATTAACACCTCATAAGGCTCGTCCTCAAACTGGAAGTTGTTATACTGAAGCCTGTATAGCATTTCTGACACATACTTGCTCCAAAACGGCACCCCATATTCCTTAACACAAGTTGGAATGGCTTTGACTGCTTTTATTCTTTTGATTATGATATTGTACTTTCTCTCAAGTTCATCGAGGTGCGATAGCGTGGCTTGATACTCTAATCCGGTGTTGTAGAATACGAAATCTGTCTTATCTTTCGCTCCACAGCGGATTAACATATCAACCATCACATCACTATCGCCCCCCCCCGCTGACGGAGCAGCATATATTGTTATGTTCGTTTACGATCTCATAACAGCGACAGAGAGCGTCTCGAATAACAAAATTGTCTGGTGCGCTTTCAATTAAAGCGTCAATATCAATATTCATAATTTAATCCTCTTCGGCGATGTACAAACCGCAGTGGCAGGTTCCTGTCTCACCACGATCAATCATATCTCTGAACTCTTTGCACATACACTTAGAGTCTGGTGTCTTTTCAAGTACGCAAGGGCAATAACCGTTGTTTGCTTTTAGCTGTTCACGGATTGACTTCACATACTCTTTATCAGGATTCTGCTTTACTTTCATCAGCATTTTCCTCTACTTTCTGATAAGCTCGTTTCTTCATATCCTGTATGGTGTTAATAAGCTTATCCATCTGTGTCTCGTCTTCAAAGTCGAGATATACCACATCTTTGTCATCGGGCATTCTTTCGTACAGCGTGTTCTGAATTACACAAAATGCGAAAACAGAACCCTCTGTGCCTTTCGCTCTGAAAGTGACTGCCTTTTCTCTGACATTCTTGGGTTTGCGATTATAGTTTGCTTTCATATATAAACTCCTTATTTACTGCGGTCTGAAAACCACAACCATACTTGGGAACGGAGCAGAATTTGCCGATCCTCCGAATTTCAATCGACCTTTGATAAATCTGATTTCGGATTGATTGTATATGTATTCGTGAAACCATTTGGTATCAGTTCGTGCCGGTAAAAGCATAACAACAGTTGAACCTTCGTTCTTACTGGAGATATATGCTTTCTGCACCCATTTGCCGACTTCACGACCATACGGAGGATTGCACCAGCAAGTTACCCCCCCCCCACGATTGTGAGAGTCCGTCTTGTTCTTTTGTGAAGTATGTATCACATTTGGCATTATCGGGCGAAGCACAAACATCAATATCGAAATCAAATTCAGCGTTTAAGCGGTCAAAAAAATCCTGTGGTGTTGCCCACAGGTCAGTGCTACTACTGAACATTACTTCTGTATTGATAATCGTTCTTCCTTTCGTTTAGGTGCTCGCGCTTGTTAGAAGTGCAATATCATCAAGCCACTGCACAATGTTGCAGAGCAAACCTTTTGTTTCTTCATCGACATCATTGGTGGCTAAGTATGTATGAATTTGAGAAGTCAAATCCAACACATCGTTTCCATCTACAATGCCAACACCATTGTTGTATTTTTCTGGAACTTGGAATGCTAAGACTGCGGGTTCATCAATGAAGATGTTAAC
>JAFVVS010000052.1 GCA_017502025.1 Alistipes sp.
GGTTTGCCGAGGTGTTGATACTGTTTTAGCGTGTAGTCGAGTTGCAGTCGCATATATCGCCACGGCTGATATGCCACTCCGAGCGTGTAGTTGAACTCTCGGACGGAGGTGCGAATATCCTCGTCGAAGTAGTCAAATCTCGCTCCCACCGAGCCATAACCCACTTTTGCAGTGTTGAACTTCCAACCTGCCGAGATGTATGTACCCTCCGAAAGTAGTGTGCCTGTGTTGCCTCGAATATACTCCGAGCGCACGAAGGCGTGGCGACCATTATAGGCGCATCCACCGCCATAACGCTGATAGCCGACATACCTCTTCTCGCCAAAATTGCCCTCGCCATATTGATAGTAGCCGGCGATAGTCAAATCTTTCAGTGGGTTAATCATCACACGCCCCACGAAATCTTTGCTGTTGTTATTGTCTTTTTTGGAATTTATACCATTGCCGTTGAAGATGGCAAGGTTGTAGTTGAGCAGATGAAAACCCTCACGCTTGATAAATCCTCCATAGAGCTGCGCTCCGCAGTCACGACCTGTCGAGCTGATGCCTGTAACATCGTGGCTGCTCATCCTGACGAGTCGCTGCACGACCAACGAGTAGTCGATAAATTCGAGTTTCAGCGGCGCATACTCCGAGTTCTCGATGGATAACGGAATTTTGAACTCTCCGACTTGTATGCCGAGTTGCTCGAATGGGCGATACCGCACCCAAGCATCGACAATCTTAGGACTCTCGGCAAAATCGACTTGCAGACGATAATCGGCAATGCCGACCCTTTTACTCTCGGCTATCTTGCCGGCAAAGGATAGTCGTGCTCGTCGAATGCGGAATGATGAGTTCGTGGTCTGCCCATCGGCGCACTCCCAGGTGTAGAGAGCTTGCAGATAGCCCGAAATTTTTAGGTGTTTTTGAAATTCCTCCCAAGTTACGCCCTTTGCCGAGAGGGTAGCAAATGCGATAAGCAAAGTAGCTAAAATAGTTCGTTTCATATATGAGTATAAAAAAGATGCACGACAAAGGTATCGGTTTTACCCTTGTCGTGTATCGTTCTTCGCATCGAAAAGCCCTACCGAACTATATATAGGACTGTTCGTGATATGTCGCTTAGAATAAGCCTGTCGCCATCAGCTTTATACCGTTACCGAAGTGACGATTTGTAGCGAATGTGTGGTTGATGCGGTGTTCGAGCGAGTATGCCAACTGCACTCGGAAATGCTTTACAGGGGTGTAACCCACGCAGACCGAATAACGCATATCTATCGCTGCATTTTTGGTATCACGCTTGGTGTAGTCGAAGCAGTTGCGGCAGAAATAATCCACCATACCACCGGCCCATATCATACCACGGTTCTCGGCAAGGTTGAAACGCTTACCCGCCTCGACATAGGCACCCTCCGAAATGAGCGAGCCTGTCAAACCGGCGATATACTCACCACGAGCAAATGCCTTCTTGCCGTCGTAGTTGAAACCGCCACCCCAACGGTGCATAGTTACATACTCACGACTTCCGTTCCATCCATACTCTGCGAACTTATCGTCAGCAAGGCTTGCGAGATTTGCCTCACCCCACTGATAGTAGGCTGCCAAAGCCATATCTTTCGATGTCTTGAAGGTCAATTTACCGAACACATCCTTCGACTTGTTGTTATCCTTCTCGTTGATGCCGTTACCATTCACAACGCCCAAGTGGTAGTTGATAATGCTGTAACCATCACGATGAACAAAACCTCCGAGTAGCATAAATCCTGCGTCACGAGCTGTTACATTCAATCCTGCAACATCGCCACTGCCCATCTTTGCGAGGTTCTGCACCACATACGAGAAGTCGATGAAGTCGTACTTCGATGGCGAGATGCTCGCCTCGAAGGTGATAGGGTTCTTGAACTGTCCGAACTGCACACCAAACTCCTTGCAAGGCTGGTAGCGCAACCACATATCGAGAATAGGGTTCTTTGGTACTCGGGTCAAGTCGAAGTAGAAGCGGTAGTCGATAACGCCCGCCTTACCCTTGTAGAGATCGCCCACGACGGTAAATCTCGCACGACGAACCGAGAATGACGAGATGTCGGTAGTGTTCTCTTTGTCGGCATCGTGCCACTCGTACATACCCTGAACGAAACCCGAAATTCTGAAATATTGGCGGAGCTTCTCCAATGCGGCAGTGCGCTTCTCGACTTTGTCGAGTTTGCTCTCTACCGACTCCTTCTGTGCCACATCCTGAGCCGAAGCTGATGCTCCGACAAGCAGAACGGCTAAAACCAAAATGTAAAATCTCTTCATCTATTATTTCTTGTTTTTCTTCTTCCACTCTTTGAGGTAGTCGATGCGGAAAGCATCCTTCTGTGCCTTGTACTTTTCGAGGTTAGAGCCCGAGTGCCAAGTGGTGTAACCTCCTGTCAAACCGGCATCGTACAAGCCTCTGATCTCCTTCTCCACATCCTCGGCATCGTAGCGCAAACCATTCTTATCGACATGACGCATAACGGGATATGCCTGAATCCAGGTGCGCACCGCAGCGGGTGTAGGCGTAACAGCCTGGCGACCCTGAACACGCTCACCCCACGCCTTCAAAATCTCGTATGGGTGGTTCCACGGCTTTTTGATGCCGTAGTAGCCATTCGAGAAGTGGTCAGGATAAGGCATTCCGCAAATCGCATCGCAGATATTCGAGATAGCCGGCCAATACTGACCGTATGCAGTGGTATAGCCAGGGTTTGCAGCCTCGCCAAAGACATCCACCGACACATAAGCACCTACGGCGTGAATCTCGTCGCAAGCATACTGCACAAATCGCTGAATAGCCTGCACCTTCGACTCGTTGTACTTGTTGTGGTAGTCGATAAGCTTCTCAACTTTTGTCATACGGTCGGGGAAACGAACATAGTCGAAGTTAATCTCGTTGAAGCCGAACTTACGCACCGCCTCCTTTGCCAACTCTACATTGAACTGCCATACCTGACGGTCGTATGGGCTTGGCCAATAGGCCTTGTTGTGCTTAAATGGCTTGCCCGTAGCCTTCTCGGTGATTGCCACCTGTGGGTGGTCCTTCACAAGGTGTGAATCCTTGAAGCAGGTGATACGACCCACCACATAGAAGCCCTCCTCGTGCAGACGCTTTACGGCATTCTTATACATCGCCTCCTTGTTCTTACCGGCATAGCGGTAGTTCGTTGGCGAGTACTTCTGCATAGCCTCCGCCTTATAGCCTGGGCACTCGTTGTCCTTAATATCTATTACAAAGGTATTAATCTTGGTCTTCTTCGCAAAGTCGATATACTTCTCGATATTGCCGATAACCGAAGGCGAGATATTCAGATAGAGCGAATAGCAAGCCTCAGGCATCTTGTTGTTTGCAAACTTAACACGCTCGGTAGGGTAGAAGTCGCAACCGAAGGCCTCGCCACCACCGAACGAGTTCTTGATAGCCTTATGTACCTTGTCGTACTGCTCTGCCTTGTAACGCTTCTCGGCATCACTCTTCGAGAATACGAGGTACTTGCCATAGACATAACCCACCAAATTGCCCTGCTTAACCTTGTAACGATGAACTTTGCCATCCGTACGCAACGAGTCGAAATCGAGGACTGTCAACTGCTCGCCCTTGTTGGCGTGACCACCGATAAGCGATGTTTCGCAGTCGGTGATAATCGAAGCAGGGGTGCGCACCCAGATGCTCTTCTCCTTGACCACCTCCTTCGAAGTAGCAACGAGCGATTGCTCCTTGGCATAGAAATATTGCTTGCGAGTGATCTCGATAGGGTAGTACTTCTGCTTCTCGACCTTTACGCCCTTGCCGTAGTTGGCCTTAACCTTGCGACCACGCACCATTGTTTGCGCCTCGCTGACATTGCCATTTTCGTCGATTGAGTAGAGCGTAACATCGGTAGTTGCCGAGGCGAGATAACGCTCCTCGATAATATCTTTGCTGCCGCACGAAACGACCGCAACAGCAACTAAAATGAGGGTTAAAAATCTATTCTTCATATAAATTAAGTGGGTTTTCCGAAATTCAGGTGCAAAGATAGATATTTTTTCGTATATTTGCCCGACCAAAAGATAAAATCTTTTACAGGTCGAGCGGTTTGCCCTTGTAGTTCAACGGATAGAACGAAGGTTTCCTAAACCTTAGATAGCAGTTCGATTCTGCTCGGGGGTACGAGAAAAGGAGAGGTTTGAGCCTCTCCTTTCTCGTACTTTATCCCCGAGCAGAATCGAACTGCTGTGTGCGAACTCCGAAGGTTGTCACGGTGCAACGATGGTAGGGGTGATAGGGGTAATAGGGCGTGCGCTGAAAGGTTCTCCCATTAGTCCCATTGGTCTCATTAGTCTCATTAGTCCCATCAAACTCTCAACTCTCCACTCTCCACTCTCCACTCAAAAAAAAGCGACCCGCAGGTCGCTTTTCTCTATCGTGCATTCTTTGGAATGGTAATCGGAATATAGTTCTTCGATGGAGCGAGAGGTACTAGTGGGCAATCCACTGCGTGAATCATCTCCTTATCGTCGGTCTGTTGCGCCTTGACATTTGTCATATCGACCTTGGCAACATTGTGAATACCCATAGGTGTGCGGTGCTCCTCGCCCGAGAAGGTGAAATTGACATTCTCCATTACAAGGTGCTTTATGTTGCGCACATACATTGCCCAATAAGGGGTGGTGCGTGACTCTCGTGTAGGCATCTGCAATTCACGCTTGGTCTTCTCGTCGGTGCGACCAATGTAGTGAACATCAATATCACGAAGCGTAACATCCTCATATACACCGCCCTTCCAGCTCTCGATTTGGAGTGCTGCATAATTAACATTCGTAGCCTTGATGCGCTCTACGACGAGGTTCTTCGACCAGGTATTTGCCTTCAAATCGGCAGCGAAAGCGCATCGCACGCAATCCATCGTAAGGTCGTGAATATAGACATCCTCTACACCTCCAACAGCATCCCACCAAGCACCGGGCTGAATAATTACGGCAGCCATCATCTTGCCCGTAAGCTTTGGAAGGTGTGGCTGAACATACTTGCCCGGGCCCTTCATCTCGCAGTGCGAAATCTCCAAATCCTTTACAGGGAATAGTATGCGGATACCGTTGCAGGTAGAGTTTATATAGCAGTTTTTGATTACCGCATTCTCCCAATAACCACCTGCGATGCAGTCGTCGCCTGTCTCGAACGAGCAGTTGCGAATCATCAGGTTCTTTGCACCACGAAGGTGTATGCCGTCGTGACCTTTGGTGAAGGTAACATTGTCGAATGTTGCGTTCTTAACCTCGTAACCCATAACGCCATAGTTCGATGCTTCGGTAATATGGATGCCACGAATGGTTACTCCGTCAACCTCGCCGAGCATTACGCAGTGCGGACCTCGTGAACGGCCCTCGCCGTTGGGGTCTACAAGGTGGTTGCTATTGATTACACCGTCACCCGTGATTGCGATATTGCTCACTCGCTGTGCAAGGATAAATGAGCGATTCCAATACTCGGTATATGCCACCTTGTACTTCATAAAATCGTCACGGAGACACTTGTAATGTTTGTAGTCTTTCAAATCGAGCGATGCGATAAGCTCTGCACCCTCGGCCAAGCGCAACTCCACATTGTCGAGCATCTCGATAGTGCCCGAGAGGTACTTTCCGGCAGGCACCAGCACAATGCCGCCGCCATTCTCATTACAAGCCTTGATAGCATTGTTTATGGCTACCGTATTCGATACTTTTCCGTTGCCTTTGGCACCGAAATCTTTAATATTGTAGGTAGTACGGGCCGAAGCGAAAGCTATTTGGGCCAGAGCGATGAAAGTGAGTAGAATGTATTTCATAAATTTAGTTTGTTTGTTGTATCTTCTGCAAAGATAGATAAAAAATAGAATTTTTAATTCTTAATTTTTAATTTTTAATTTTTTGTTGTACTTTTGCAGCCGCAAATGTGGAGGGATTTGGACTGATTGCAACCACAATAAAAAATTGCTAAACCGGCAACTCTTTTTCGAGGCGCTTCCGCCAAATCCAAACATTGCAAAGTATAAAAGCCAATGGCTTAGGTCTAATGGCTAAAAGCAAAGAATTTTTAACTAAAAATTATATTGGATATGGGATTTTTGTTTACATCGGAGTCGGTTTCGGAGGGACATCCAGATAAGGTTTCCGATCAGATTTCTGACGCTATTCTCGACGAGTTTTTGCGTCGTGATGCTTCGGCAAAAGTTGCTTGCGAGACACTCTGTACCACAGGTTTGGTGGTTGTTTCGGGCGAGGTTTGCTCGGATGCTTATGTCGATATTCAGGGTACAGCCCGTCGTGTAATCGATAAGATTGGCTACAATCGTAGCGAGTTGCAGTTCGATGCCAAGTCGTGCGGTATTCTCTCGGCTATCCACGAGCAGTCGTCGGATATCAACCAGGGCGTAGTTCGTGCTACCGAGGAGGAGCAGGGTGCTGGTGACCAGGGTATTATGTTCGGCTATGCCGTGAATGAGTCACGAGAGTTGATGCCTGCAACTTTGATTCTCTCGCATGTCATCTTGAAGGAGTTGGCGGTTATCCGTCGTGAGGGCGAGGTTATGACTTACCTCCGCCCCGATGCAAAGAGCCAGGTTACAATCGAGTATGGCGATGACCGCAAGGCGAAGCGAGTACATACAATCGTGGTTTCGACACAGCACGACGAGGATGTCGATGTTGCACAGATTAAGGAGGATGTTCGCACTATCCTTATCCCTCGTGTGAAGGCTCGTTTGGAGCGTGCTGGAGATGAGTTGGCACAGCTTATTGGCGAGGAGTATATCCTCCATGTAAATCCAACAGGTAAGTTCGTTATCGGTGGTCCTCACGGCGATACAGGCTTGACAGGTCGCAAGATTATCGTTGATACCTACGGTGGTCGTGGCGCACACGGTGGTGGCGCATTCTCGGGTAAGGACTCTTCGAAGGTGGATCGTTCGGCAGCATACGCAGCACGCCACATCGCCAAGAATATGGTCGCAGCAGGTGTTGCTGACGAGGTTTTGGTGCAGCTTAGCTACGCTATCGGTATTGCCGAGCCGTTGTCGGTTTATGTCGATACCTATGGCACCAATAAGCTCTCAATCAGCGAGGGCGAGATTGCTAATCGCATCGCAAAACTCTTCGATCTTCGCCCACACGCAATCGTTAAGCGTTTTGGTTTGAAGAATCCAATTTTCGAGGCTACCGCATCGTATGGACACTTCGGTAATCGCCCTTATACTCAGGCTGTTAAGTTTATTGAGAATGGCGCTGAGGTAGAGCGTGAGGTGGAGTTCTTCGGATGGGAGAAGCTCGACGCTGTCGAGGCTATCAAGGCTGAATTCAACTTGTAGGAAAATCGTTCTGATTGGCTCTTTTTGCACAAGAGCGTCGGACGCCAAATTCCTCACATAGGTTTACTATGCTGCGGATTTGTCGCCTAGCTTTGCACAAAAATAGCTCAATCATTTACGATTTTGAATGGCAGGAAAGAGTAGAGTAAAAACTAAAATACCTTAATTGTCAATTGTCAATTATCAATTGTCAATTAAAAAAAGCCATTGGCGCCAATGGCTAAACAAAAAGCGAGAGGCAAACCCTCTCGCTTTTTGGTTTTCTCGTAAAGAATATATATTTTTGTATTGACTTAACAACCTAAACGCATGAAATCATTGAAGTATACTGCCATTTTAATTCTCTCCTTGGCACTCACATCGGTAGCTGTGGCGCAAAGACATTCGCATAATAGCGTGCAAGCTTCGTTTCATAGCTATTACCATCGTCAGCAGATTGTTATCCCGGATGTTTGTGGTTACAATGTCTACACGGCAGGTCTGCACACCCATACAATCTATTCTGATGGTCAGGTTACCCCTTTGTATCGTGTGCGTGAGGCGTGGCGATACGGCCTCGATATTTTGGCAATTACCGACCATATCGAGTATCGCCCTACCGAGAACGATATGCTTCGTTATATGACGGGCTATATCAAAGATGAGTATAGTGACAGGCCGAGAGGTGTAAATACAAATGTCTCGAGAAGAGAGGCCGATGAGCGAGGTATTATTGCCGACTTGAATGTTGGCTACGAAACGGCGAAGACGGCAAACGAGAAGTTCGGATTGCTGCTGATTCGTGGTGCCGAGATTACTCGTGGCGACAACCACTTCAATGTGCTCTTTACTAAGGATAACAACAAGGTCTACGATGCTGATATCGAGAAGTCTATGCGTAATGCAATCGATCAGGGAGCAATCGTTATTCACAATCATCCGAAAATAGACAAATCCACCGAAACGCAGATGACTCCGCTTGCCGAGAGTCTGCACGCTAAGGGGCTACTCTCGGGCGTGGAAGTCGGCAATAGCTTTCATAGTTGGGATCACCTCTTTCGATACGCTATTGACAAGGGATATGCCCTCATCTCGGGCACCGATGCACATAGTTCATTCGATGAGTTTTACTATCAGAATGGCAACAGAAGCACCTATCCTAATATGACTCTCGTACTTGCGAAGAGATGTGACGAGCAGTCGATTAAGGAGGCTCTTGTCAAGGGTAGAACAATCGCCTATCAGAACGGTAAGTTGATAGGTCGAGAGGAGTATCTTTTGGGGCTATTCAATGCGAGTGTATCGCTTCAGCATATGTGCGATACCCGTCGAGAGACGATGGTTATTATAACCAATAAATCGTCGTTCCCATACGAACTGAGATATAATAAACACAATGCCGTTGTGCACGCTATGGGATCCCTCCAGATTTCGTTACCGATTGGAGCAAAAGAGGTGGAGTTCGAGGTGAGAAATCTCTTTGTCGGCAAGGGTGAATATGTCAAGGTGAAAATGGCAGTTCAACGATAGTCTATTCGAGGGTGTTCATAAACAAAAAAGCGAGAGCTCTCGCTTTTTTGTCGCTCTAACGCCTCTACTTGTCGTAACCGAACAAATTTACCTGAATGATATACTGCGCTACACCCTCGGCATTTGGCTCGCTCATTGCCGAACGGAACTTCTCCAAGTTGAGATCGAGCGAGAGCGTTCCGAAGCCCTCGGCAGGACGGGCGATATTCCAATATTGCACATTTATCGGTAAGCCAGGTCCCCAATTTGCACGGTCATATAAGTATGTTCCAGCCTGCTTGTAGGTGTCGGCATTGCTGTAAAATATGTACCCCTCTTGCGCTGCTTTTTCGCCATTCACAACCACCTCGTAGTAGTTGTCATCGAACTCGGCAGCATTGAGTGTGCGATAGCCGGGGCGCTCTACGAATATGCCCTGATCGTGTCCGTGCCCTGTGATTGCCACACGCATTTCGAGCCTTTTAACCTCGGTAGGAATCTCTACGATGCGCTCGCCAAGGCGTGACACATCTTCGATGTCGTGACCCTCCACGCCATACGCCCAACCACGATATCCCGAGTTGCCGTCACGGCTCGAATCGTACAACTCGTGCGTGAATATCACATTGCGCTTTGGTGTGCCCTTGTAGTAGTGGAGCGTTGCGGTTACGGTGTGACCTCGATTCTCCTTGGCATCCCAACCGCCATAGTAGAGGTAGAAGGTGGTGTTGCCCGACAGCAAAGGCAGATACTCGGTAACATCGAGCCAAAACTTCTTCTGCCAATACTTGCCGAAACCATTTCCGTAAGGGG
Organism: Alistipes sp.; assembly: GCA_017502025.1. Lineage (GTDB taxonomy): Bacteria > Bacteroidota > Bacteroidia > Bacteroidales > Rikenellaceae > Alistipes. Next base: position 9,630 of record JAFVVS010000052.1, read on the forward strand.
TTATGGCACGAGCAATCTCGTAACGCTCGCCCGAGGTTTTATCCTCCACAAAGAGCATTGTTGTATTATCCCACTCGCCTGGCATATTTCCCCATAATCCCATACGATATTCGAGCAATACTCGGTCGATGTTCGAAACATCGCTTGGTAACTCCATTTCGAACTTCTTGTCGGTGCTTTCGCCCCAGCCGAAGAACTCCAAACGATGCTCCTCCGATGCTACCGAGTAGGCAGGAGTGCGAACTTCGGGATTTGTATAGTAGAACGGCTCACGCTCCAACTGCATAGTCTCGTTTGGTAACTCCTTCTCGGGTGTTACGTTGTTGTCCGGTGTATTGCATCCCGTCAGTGCAAAGATTGCGGAGATGGCTAAAATTGTTATCCTCTTCATAGTTATGCTTATTTTCTCGATTACAAAGTTAAGAAAAAGGTTAAGAATGTACAAACTTGTTCACAACAATTCTAAATAATTCTGCATTTTGCATTTTGCATTCTGCATTTTTTAATTATCTTTGCAAAGAATTTGCGCATATATGCGTGCGCACAAGCAGAAGCGACAGAAAACTACAAACACAAAATATACAAAATCAATCACTAAAACTATGGAAAATAAGCTTAAAGAGTTGACCGATCGCCTCTATGGTGAGGGTTTGGAGAAGGGCCGTTTGGAGGCGGACCGCTTGGTTGCCGAGGCTAAGGAGAAGGCTGCTGCAATTTTGGCAGAGGCAAAGGCCGAGGCTGAGCAAATCGTGAAGAAGGCAGAGGATAAGGCTGCCGACACAGAGAAGAACTCGATGACCGAGATTTCGTTGGCAGGTCGTCAGGCTGTTGCCAAGATCAAGAGCGAGTTGGCTGGTGTAATCATCGCAAAGACATCGACCGAGGCTGTAAAGGCTGCTACCGTTGATGCAGAGTTCGTGAAGAAGCTCCTCTTGGAGGTTGCAAAGAATTGGTCGGGTGCTGCCGAGCAGGTATCGCTCAAAGCGTTGCTCCCAGCAGCTTTGGAGGCTGAGTTTGCGAAGGTATTTGAGGCATCGGCTAAGGAGTTGCTCGCAGCGGGCGTTGAGGTTGGCTACTCGAAGGAGGTTAAGTCGGGTTTCAAGGTAGGCGCAAAGGATGGTGGCTACTACATCTCATTCACCGACGAGTCGTTCGAGGCTTTGCTCGATGAGTACTTGCGTGAGAAGGTTTCACAGTTACTCTTTGCTTAAACGCTTATGTTTGCAAATTCTTATTACGCACTTGTAGCGGGCTTTAAGGAGTATGCACTCGACGGTGAGTTGAAGGGCTTCGATATCGAGGCTATCTTGTCGGAGGTGTTCGAGGTACTTTCGTCTAAGGACAGAAAGACCGTAGAGTTGCTCTATGCCTACTACGATTGCGAGAACCTTATAAGTCGTCACAACGGCTCTTCGACCTACAATGCGCTCGGTCGTCTTTCGAGCGAGGAGGTTGAGGAGGAGTTGCGTCGTCCGTCACTCCTTGTCGAGCCACTTGCAAAGGTGGTGCGTGCGTATGCTTCGCCCGAGAGCGAGGATGCCGAGGATATGGACCTCACTCAGCCGTTTGCTAAGGCTCTGATGACCGCCTATTACAAGGCTTGTGCGGCATCGGGCTCACGACTTTTGAGAGAGTGGTCTGCAATGGATCGTACCATTCGCAATATCGTGGCTGCGACATTGGCTCGTCGTCAGGGTGTAGCGATCGAGGGGGTTGTTGTAGGCGAGGATTCGGTTACCGAGTCGTTGGTGCGCAGTTCGGCTGCCGACTTCGGCTTGCGTGCAGAGTTGCCATTTGTGGAGCAGCTCGTAGTGGCGGTTGCCGATGAGCAGAATATGGTGGAGAAGGAGCGTAAGATTGACAATATCCGCTGGGCGGAGTTGTCGGAATTGTCGACCTTCGACTACTTCGACTTGAATGCCGTTATCGCATACTTGGTAAAGGCAAATATGGTGGCTCGTTGGGCTGCACTCGATGCTAAGGTTGGTCGTGAGATGTTCGACCGCCTCGTAGCAGAGCTCGACGGTAAGGAAATGATAAATAAATTATAACGATACTATCCTAATGAAAACTACTGGTAAAGTAAATGGTATCATCTCGAACATCGTTATCGTAAAGGCTGACGGAGCAGTTGGTCAGAACGAGATTTGCTATGTTTATGCAGGTGAGACCAAGATGATGGCCGAGGTCATCAAAGTTGTAGGCGACGATGCCTATGTGCAGGTTTTCGACAGCACCCGTGGCTTGAAAATCGGCGATAAAGTGGAATTTGAGGGTCATATGCTCGAAGCAACTTTGGCTCCGGGTATGCTCTCTCGCAACTATGACGGTTTGCAGAACGACTTGGAGAAGATGGACGGTTTGTTCATCGCTCGTGGCTCGATTACCGACCCTGTTGACTTCGAGGCAACTTGGGAGTTCAAGCCGTTGGCAAAGGCTGGCGACAAGGTGACTGCCGGTGCTTGGCTCGGAGAGGTTAAGGAGCAGTGGGTGGCTCACAAGATTATGGTGCCATTCATTATGACAGGCAACTACACCGTAAAGAGCGTAGTCGAGGCTGGCGAGTACAAGGTTACCGACACCATCGCAGTAGTAGCGGATGTCGATGGCAACGAGTACAACATCACAATGGTGCAGAAGTGGCCGGTTAAGCAGGCTATACGTTGCTACACCGAGAAGCCACGCCCATCGCGTGTTATGGAGACCGGTGTGCGTGCAATCGACACATTCAACCCACTTGCCGAGGGTGGTACAGGCTTTATCCCTGGTCCGTTCGGTGCGGGTAAGACTGTGCTTCAGCACGCCATATCGAAGCAGGCCGAGGCCGATATCATTGTCATCGTAGCGTGCGGTGAGCGTGCTAACGAGGTGGTGGAGATCTTCAAGGAGTTCCCTGAGTTGATCGACCCACACACAGGTCACAAGCTTATGGAGCGTACCATCATCATCTGTAACACCTCGAATATGCCTGTGGCAGCGCGTGAGGCGTCGGTCTACACCGGTATGACCATCGGTGAGTATTATCGTTCGATGGGTTTGAAGGTGCTCGTAATGGCCGACTCGACATCGCGTTGGGCTCAGGCATTGCGTGAGATGTCAAACCGTTTGGAGGAGCTTCCTGGTCAGGACGCCTTCCCTATGGACCTTTCGGCTATCATCGCAGCATTCTATGCTCGTGCAGGTTTGGTTAAACTCAATAATGGTCAGACTGGTTCAGTGACTTTCCTCGGTACGGTATCACCTGCTGGTGGTAACTTGAAGGAGCCCGTTACAGAGTCAACCAAGAAGGCAGCTCGCTGCTTCTATGCACTTTCGCAGGGTCGTGCTGACTCGAAGCGTTATCCTGCTATCGACCCACTTGATTCATATTCAAAGTATTTGGAGTATCCTGAGGTTGCATCTTATTTGGATAGCCACATTGGTAAGAATTGGGTTAATACCGTTTACGAGGGTAAGACCATAGTACAGCGTGGTAAGGAGGCAAACGACCAGATTAACATCTTGGGTGATGACGGTGTACCCGTTGCATACCACGAGCGTTTCTGGAAGTCGGAACTTATCGACTTTGTGATTTTGCAGCAGGACGCATTCGATGATATCGATGCCAACTGTCCTATCGAGCGTCAGAAGATGATGTATGAGATGGTGTTGGAGGTATGCCGCAAGTCATTTGATTTTGCCGATTTTGAGGCTTGCTCAAAGTTCTTCAAGGGTCTTATCAACCTCTTCCGTCAGATGAACTATGCTGAGTGGCAGAGCGAGAAGTTCTTCGACTATAAGGGCCAGATTGAGCAGATGGTTAATAATCAACTCTCTAAATAAGCATATAGTATGACAACAAGAGCATTTCAAAAAGTATATACAAAGATTGATAACATCACCAAAGCTACCATCACACTCCGTGCTACGGGTGTAGGTAACGACGAGTTGGCTACCGTAGGCGGTAAGTTGGCGCAGGTGGTGAAGATTATGGGCGAGAACGTGACTTTGCAGGTTTTCGCAGGTACAGAGGGCTTGGCAACAAACTCAGAGGTGGTATTCCACGGCGAGGCTCCCAAGTTGCGCGTATCGGATAATTTGGCAGGTCGTTTCTTCAACGCTTACGGTGAGCCGTTGGAGGGTGGTGAGCCTATCGAGGGCGAAGCCCGCGAGATTGGAGGTCCTACTGTGAATCCATTCCGCCGTATTCAGCCTTCGGAGTTGATTGCTACGGGTATCGCAGGTATCGACCTTAACAATACAATCGTGTCGGGTCAGAAGATTCCATTCTTTGCCGATCCCGACCAGCCTTACAATGCCGTAATGGCAAACGTGGCGTTGCGTGCTAAGGCCGACAAGATTATCTTGGGTGGTATGGGTCTTACCAACGACGACTTCCTCTACTTTAAGCAGGTGTTCGAGAATGCAGGTGCTTTGGACCGTATCGTATCGTTCGTAAATAC
>JAFVVS010000053.1 GCA_017502025.1 Alistipes sp.
GCTAAGGTGCGTGCTACCCTCGGCGAGATTTCGTACGCTTGCGAGGTTGAGGTAGGTCGCTACTCGGCAGTTATTCGTTCAATTTCGGGAGTTTATAGTTCGGCTATGAAGAAAGATGCTAATTTCGAGAAGGCACAGCAGATGTGCGCAGAGTTTGCAAAGAAGGAGGGTCGTCAGCCTCGTATTATGATTGCGAAGCTTGGTCAGGACGGTCACGACCGTGGTGCTAAGGTTGTAGCAACAGGTTACGCAGATATCGGCTTCGATGTGGATATGGGACCTCTCTTCCAGACCCCTGCCGAGGCTGCAAAGCAGGCAGTAGAGAACGATGTTCACGCAGTTGGTGTATCGTCACTCGCAGCAGGTCACCTCACCCTCGTTCCTCAGATTATCGAGGAGCTTGCTAAACTCGGTCGTGAGGATATCATCGTAGTAGTGGGTGGTGTTATCCCTGCACAGGATTACGACCAGCTCTACAAAGATGGTGCAGCAGCTATCTTCGGTCCTGGTACTAAGATTCCGGATGCGGCGATTAAGTTGCTGGAGATTCTCTCCGAGTAAAAAATCATTCTGATTGGTGAATTTCTCACCAAAACATCGATAGCCCGATTGCTCACATACGCCTTAGTATGCTGCGCATCGGGCTTCTTGTTTGGCAAGAAATTCCCTCAATCACCTCTGATTTTTTTGGTTTCTTTTGCGATGCACCACATCTCACGACTTCTGACGAGAAATTTTTGTTGGGCGCATTTGCCATTAAGCGAGTGCAGCGAGCGTTTGCCATTCAATGCCATTCAGGGCCTTGTGCCCGAATGCCATTAAATGCCATCTTTCTTGGCGCAAGCTTGATAAAGGTTATTAAGGGTGATTAAGGGTAGTTAAGGGTTATTAAAGTTTAAGCCTCAGCGCCCCCTTAATAGCCTTTAATAGCCTTTACTAGCCTTTAACAGCCCTTAATTCGTTGCGCCTTGATAAGGGTAGGAGTCCGCACAACCCCAAAAGCCAATGGCTAATAGCAAAAAAAGACGGGATATCCCGTCTTTTTTATCTTGCAACGATGACTTTAAGTGTCGAAGGAAGAATTTTGATGTTGAGCGTTGCGGACTCCATATACCAATCGCCATCTGCGTGGGCTGCGCCTTCGCACTCTCGGATAATGCGTACCTCTTTGCCCTTGTAGCAATGCACCTTGCGACTGCGTTGGAGTGTGCCCGTCATCAGTCGTAGTGCCAACCACGGCATCTCCAAAATGCCAAATTTCTCGACTATCGTAATATCGAGAATGCCGTCGCAACAATCTGCCAGAGGCGCAATCTTTGCGTTGTTGCCCCATTGGTCGGAGTTGCCAACGGTGATAAAGAGCGCTTCGGTGTGGTGCTCTTTGCCGTCTATCTCGACGATGTACTTTTCGGGCGTGTAGTTGCGCCAACTCTTCAAACCCTGGCGAATGTAGTTCGCAAGACCTCGCTTGCCACTCTTGGCAAATCGCTCGCTCACCACTGCATCGAAGCCTACACCGCAGACCGACAAGAATAGACGACCATTAACCTCTGCGGTATCCATTCGCTTGCACTCGCCCTGCTCGATCGTGCGGAGAGCCTTTTCGATATTGTGCGAGAGCCCCAAATGACGAGCCAAGCCATCGCCACTACCACACGGGATAATGCCGAGAGCCTTCTCGGTGCCTACGATACCTCGTGCCACCTCATTTACCGTGCCGTCGCCACCCACCGCTACAACGACCTCATCGGTCGCCTCTCGTGCAAGCACCTCGGCGTGACCGGCATACTCGGTGAAGGCTACTTTGTAACCTTTGGTGAGTAGTAGTTGGGCAATCTTAGCCTTCTTGCCTTTGCCCGATATGGGGTTGATGATAAAGAGCATTACTCGAAGATGTTTTTTGTTTCGTCGTAGAATGGTGTCTGCATTCCGAGGAAGTGCAACACGCTATGATATATGTGGTAGTGTCCTGCCTCCTCTATATCCTTGACTTTTGTCGCTGCGTTCTCCGATGTCCATACGATAAACGGAATATCGAGTTGCTCGGCAGGGGCGGTAGCCATTGGCACGCCGTGCATATACAGACCTCCCTCGCCGAGCGACTCGCCGTGGTCGGAGATGAAAATCACGCACGAGCGTCTGTTGGGGAACTCCCTCTTCAACATCTCTATAACCGAATGAACAAGATAGTCGGTATATACGACGGTATTGTCGTAGGCATTTATCAACTCCTCGTACTTGGCATTTGCCATCTCGACAGTCGTACATTCGGGTAGGAACACCTTGAATGAGTCGGGAGTGTTGCTGTAATACTCAGGACCGTGGCTTGTGTAGGTGTGAATGCCGATAAATACCTTATCACTTTTGCTCTCTGCAATCTGCTCCTCCAAGGCGTGGAAGAGTATGCCATCGAAGCTGTCATCTGCTTCGGGGTAGAGCTTTTTGAGCGCACTCTTCGAGAATCGCTTTTCGATATGGAGTGGCGGAGTTCCCCAATTACTGCTTCGCCAAATGACATCAACTCCATTTCTCGAAAGGTAGTTCGGCAACACCTCGTAGAGTGTTCGGCTTGGCGTGTGTTGCAAGAGAGCCTTCACTGCACCTATGGTGTTGGTGTGCGATGCTCGTGCCTTAATGGCGGTTACGCCAGCAGCCTTCATCAATGGGTTGGTGTTACGCTCGTAGCCATAGAGCGAGAAGTTCTGACTTCGTGCCGACTCGCCAATGATAAGTACGCAGATATCTTTGCTATCGGTCGCAATCTCCGCATCGGGCAGAATAATCTCCTTCTGATTGGCCTTGCGCTGGTGGTTGAAGTGGCGGAAAGAGTTTATGGTGTAGGACCACGGCATAAGTTTGCTACCAATTACGGGAGCGTGGCGGTCTATCCAAAATGTACTCTTGTAGTTGCTACCCACCACTGCCAATATTACGGCAAGAGCAATGCCGAGATTGCACAGAAAACCCTTTATCGAACCGTAATCAATCCTCTTGCAGAGCAAGAGAACGGCGGGCAGAATACCAAGCAATAGTGCATAGAGGAGCATTCCCCACGATAGGAAACTCGATGCTTCGGAGTATTGGGTGTTGTAGAAATTCGCCATCATACTCCTGTCTATCAGCACATTGTAGGTGGTTATGAAGTAGAAGCAAAAGGCGTCTGCCACAAGCGACAAAGCCACAATCGACTTGCCTACAACCCTTCCGCAGAATAGTAACAGATAGTATATGAGATAGTTGAGGGCGAACATTACGATCGCCAAACTGCCTACCAACCACACTCCGCTAAAATCGGAGCTTACATTCTCGGCTACATAGTCGAAGAAAGGGTAGTGAAATGCCACCAATGTGTATAGGCTCAATAGAGCGCACACATAGCCCAAACCACTCTTGCGGTTGAAGAACTCTCTAAATCTATTCAGCACTCCGTTTGTCATCGCTTTACTACTTTATATAATAGGTATCCGCTTGTCAAACATATCGCCACAAGCAGAAGGTTGAACATAATGGTTAAGAGTATATTGACCTCTGGCGACAACTCTCTATAAGGGGTTGTCTGCACCGAAGCGTCGTATCGGGCAAATGGGTTGGTGTAGATAACCTCGCCCCCTGCAAAGTAGATTGTTGCTCGGGCGTAGGTGTCACACTCCTGCATCTGATAGGCGATGCGGTCGCAGTCGTTGCACTCGGCAAGCAGTTTTCGCTCTTGACCTGTGATTTCGATGCGCTGTGCAGGCTCGGAGAGAACGATGCGAATTGTACCACCCTCTACTCCTATATCCTTGATGTAGGGCAGAGTGCTATTCTTCTCACGCTTGATATCCCAATCTCCACTGCCATAGTCGGGAATACGCATAGAGTAGAAACAACCCTCGCTGAGGGCGTTGAGAATATCCTCGTAGCGAGCCGAAGGTGTGCAAAGGAGGTTGCATCGTCGGGCTATTTTGTACGACTTGTCGGGGTGATGAAGGTCGTCGTTTGCCACGCCGAAGCAGTAGCGACCGGCACTCAATGCGCTATCCCAATAGCCGTTCTGGGTCGATTTTCCGCTATCAAGTTCGATGAGTTTGTAGCCCGAAAGGTATTTTAGTTGCTTTTTGTAGAGCGTAGGCGTGCGCAATGGGTGGTTTATTTGCACGAGGTCGGCATCTTTGGCGAGTTGCTCAATCTGGAACTGCTTTTGCGATGCCAAAAACGGAAGGATATGATCGAAGTGCCATACATCGTCGGCACCGAACGCCAATTTGTGAAATTTGAGCAGATTGTAGCCGTGCTCGTAGCCATTCGATTGATACTCTGCGCCCTTGGGGTGGGTGGTCTGCTCGTTGTGGTTCGAGAAGGTAACGATGTCGTATCCCAACGCCTCGTAGCGCTTCAAGACCTCGTCGGGCCAATAGTCACACTCGTTCATAATACCCTCTACACGGGTATGAGTGTGGAAATTTGCTCGTTTCCACAGCGTCGTTGTGTCTAAACTCTTGTAGGGGTTGTAGATCTCTGCACCCTCGAATGGGCGAGCCTTCTCGAAGTTGTAGATTGGGCTGACGCTTGTTGCTGCAACCGCCATAATGAAAATAAGAACGACAGATGCAATCGCCTTAACAAGCGAACGAGCAATCTTTCTACCTATTGATACCAACTTTTTCATAGTGATTTTCGCTCTATTCCGGCTGATACCCCGTGTCTTCGAGTAGGGTGGTGCCATTTGCTGCGGCTACGGCAAGCTGATCGCAACGATTATTCTCGACCGTCTCGGCGTGTCCCTTAACCCACACAAAGCGGACACGATGACGACGGTAGATGCGCAAAAACCTTATCCAAAGGTCGGGGTTTTTCTTGCCCGAAAAGCGTTTCTTCTCCCAGCCAAAGACCCAGCCTTGCGATACGGCATCGACCACATACTTCGAGTCGGAGTAGATGGTTACCTCCGAGCCCTCTATTTTCAACGCTTCGAGCGCCACACATACCGCCATAAGCTCCATACGATTGTTGGTCGTAAGGCGGAAGCCCTGCGAGAGCTCCTTGCGGTGAGGACCACTCAAAAGCACTACGCCATAGCCTCCCGGGCCTGGGTTGCCGAGTGCCGAGCCATCGGTGTATATGGTTATTACAGGTGTCATACTATCCAAGTACTATCTTTTCTATCTCCGAGAAGTGGTCTATAATGTAGCGTGCGCCACGCTCACGCAACATCTCGGGAGTGTGACTGCCAAACGATACTCCGCAGAGGTGACAACCCGCCTCTCGGCCCATATCCATATCGAGCGTAGCGTCACCAACAACTAACGACTCCTTGCCCGAGATATTGTATCGACGCAACACCTCCAATGCGATATCGGGTGCAGGTTTTACATTCTTGACATCCTCTACCGACACGATGTCGTCGATGTACTCGGCGATGCCGAGGTTTGTGGTCAAGCGATGGAGTACAGGCTTGACATTATTCGAGGTTATAACAACCTTCACACCCGCTTTTGTGAGGTGGTCGAGTGTCTCGACAACGCCGTCGAACAACTCCACCAACTTCTCGCTCTCCTCCTTGTAAATGGTGTTGTACTCCACAATCATCTGCTCGATAGTTGCATCGTCAATCGACTCGTCGCCCGAGAAACAACGAAATGCAAATGGCAGGGCGAGTGCAAAATTCTTATATACAACCTCCTTCTCGACCTCGTAGCCGTGCAGACCAAGCATTCGCTTTGCTGCGTGGTATATGGCAGGCACGGTGCAAGCTGTGGTGCCGTCGAAGTCGAGCATTACAACTTTATAGTTCATACCTTATTGTGTTATATTTACCAACTGCTCTCGATAAGCGTCGAGAATGCGTGACTTGGAGATGAAACCTCGGTAGTGGTTCTCCTTATCCACCACAGGCAACATCCAAGTGCGATTTGCCTCGAAGCGTGGCAACACCTCCTGCATCATCTCGTGTTCGAGAATCTTGTCAGGTGGTTGAATCATATACTTCGTAATAGAATTTCCTCGCTTCGACGGCTTGAACATATCCTCACGCAAATCGTCGAGCTGCACGATACCCAAGAAGTGTCCGAAGTTGTCGATAACGGGGAATATGTTACGACGAGATGTGGAGATAATATCCAACACATCGCCCAGCGTGAAGTGCTCCTTGATGCGCACAAAGTCGGTCTCCATCAACTCGTCGAGATTGAGGAATACCAACACTGATTGGTCTTTGTCGTGGGTGAGCAACTCACCTTTTTGACGCAACTGCTTGGTGTAGATAGAATCGGGATCGAGATAACGACCAACAGCAAATGCGATACACGCCACAATCATTAACGGCAGGAACAATCCATATCCATTCGACAACTCGGCAATAAGGAATATTGCGGTCAGCGGTGCCTTCATCACACCCGCCATCACACCCGCCATACCTACGAGCGTAAATGCCGCAATCGAAACATCGGCACCGAGCATATTGCAGATAATCGCCGAGGCGGCACCTGTAAATGCACCAACAAAGAGAGAAGGGGCAAATGTACCTCCCACACCTCCTGCGGCGTTGGTGGTCGCCATAGCTACAACCTTGAAGAAGATAATCGCCAAGATGTAGATAAGCACCACCCACTCAATCTCTCGGAAGTCGTAGAAGAGCGAGTTCTCGAAGATGGTGTATTTGTCGCCTCGCATCAACGAGGTGAAGGCCTCGTAACCCTCGCCATAGAGCGGTGGAAATATGAAAATCAGCACACCGAGCACCAAACCCGCTATTGCCCAACGGGTATATTGGTTTTTAATCGAATGTATCAACTTTCCAACCCTCGCATTTGCCGTTGTGAAGTAGTATGATATACCTCCACAGATTGCTCCGAGCAAGATAAAGAGCGGAATATGCTTAATCTGGAAGCTGTCGGCTGCGGTGAGGGTAACCGAGATAATAGGGTCGAAACCTCGCAAAACAAGAGCAATGGTCGTTGCCGTAACCGACGATACGAGCAACGGAATAATCGATGTCGAGGTGATGTCGAGCATCAAAATCTCCAATACAAAGACCACGCCCGTAATCGGAGCTTTGAAGATAGCGGCCACCGCAGCACCTGCACCACAGCAGAGCAATAGTGTGATATTTTTGTAGTTGAGTTTTGCCAACTTGCCGACATTCGAGCCGAGTGCTGCACCTGTCAATACGATAGGGGCCTCGGGACCCACCGAACCTCCGAATCCGATAGTTACCGCACCGCCCACCATCGAGGTCCAGCAGTTGTGACCTGCAATCTGTGAGCCCTTTCGTGACATTGCATATAGTACTCGTGTAACGCCCTCCGAGATGTTATCCCTGACGATGTAGCGCACGAATAGCGTCGCCAAAACGATACCGATAACGGGGTAGAGGAGGTAGAGGAAGTGGTAGGTGTCGACATCGAACCAATTGACCAAACCCTCTTTGATGAGGTGCAGCAACATCTCGAAGAGGTAGGTTGCCAAACCTGCCAAAGCACCCACCACCACAGCGAGTATGAGCAACATCTGTCGCTCGGTCAGTCGCTTGGTGATATCGAGAAACCAACGGTAGATCTTCTCCCTGTTGGCCGGCTTTATGTATCCGGAACGCTCAATCATAATTTATTGAGGATTGAGGATTGAGAATTGAGAATTATTCTCCAATCACATTTCTATTCCTCTTGTGTATTTTTACTCGTTATTACTATTTTTGCTAAAATGTTTGTAACACTCTGATTTTCGGCAAATATGCTACTAAATTCGGAGTCCGTAATATACTTGGTGCGATTCAATAAGCGTAACCAATATTCTGTTTCGTAAGACTCTTTGAGTGCAATATTCATTTTGGAAATAAAATCTTTTCGAGATTGAGCGTGCATAGCCTCTTTGATATTTGCTCCGATGCTTGTACCACATCGTAACACCTGTTTCGACATAACATTCTCACGATGCTCGTCTTGCAAATGCTTATATAGATTGACTATGCGAACTGCGAAATCAAAACTCTTATCTTCAATTAAATTGTCGCTTTTCATAGTATTCCTACTTTTTTAGCCATTTGACTATCTTCTTGATGATCCACATTGGTAATGCAATCATCAGTATAATCATAATCCAAAAAGAAATGTTTTCCATAAAGTATGAATTTTCTGATTAATAGCGAAATTGAAAAAAAAGTAATTCTCAATTCTCAATTCTCAATTCTCAATTTGCCGATGTTTCTCGGTAACGAGCTGCCTGTTCGGATATGAGTTCCTTATCGGCAAAGTAGTTGATTTTCATCGCATCTCGCACATCGTTGAGTGTAGCGGCTGCGGTAGCACGAGCCTCGGCTGTGCCCTTTTCGAGAATTGCGTAGACCTCCTCGATCTTCTGCTCCCACTCCTTGCGACGAGCACGGATAGGCTCCAACAACTCCTCCAAAACTGCGATCAAGAGCTTCTTGCACTTAACATCGCCCAAACCACCACGGCGATAGTGCTCCTTCATCTCGTCAAGGTTTTTGTAATCGGGCAGATACTTCTCGAAATGTTCGTCACGGCAAAATGCGTCGAGGTAGATGAATACGCAGTTGCCCTCGACCTTTCCCGGATCCTCGATGCGGAGGTGGTCAGGGTCGGTATACATCGACATCACCTTCTGCTTAACCTCCTTTGGAGAATCCGAGAGGTAGATGCAGTTGCCGAGCGACTTCGACATCTTCGCCTTGCCATCAGTTCCCGGCAGACGCATACAGACACAATTCTCGGGAAGGAGAATCTCTGGCTCAACAAGTGTCTCGCCGTATGTAGAGTTGAACTTGTGCACAATCTCACGAGCCTGCTCAATCATAGGCTCCTGGTCAGCACCCGCAGGTACGGTAGTAGCACGGAATGCGGTGATATCCGATGCCTGCGAGATAGGGTAGGTGAAGAAACCCACAGGAATACCTTGCTTTTGTGTGGTGTCGCCCTCGGCGGTGTTCTCCGAGAAACCACGCAACTGAATCTCGGCCTTTACGGTCGGGTTGCGCTGTAAGCGCTGCACGGTTACGAGGTTCATATAGTAGAATGCCAATTCGCACAGCTCTGCCACCTGCGACTGAATGAAGATTGTCGATTTCTTGGGGTCAAGACCGCACGAAAGGTAGTCGAGAGCCACCTCGATAATGTTCTGACGCACCTTCTCGGGGTTGTCGAAGTTGTCGGTCAATGCCTGCGCATCGGCAATCATAATAAAGATTCGCTCGAACTCGCCCGAGTTCTGCAATTCGACACGACGACGCAATGAGCCGACAAAGTGTCCTAAGTGAAGGCGACCTGTTGGTCTATCGCCTGTAAGTATAATCTTTCCCATAGTTTTTTTTGGGCTATTAGCCATTAGCTATTAGCCATTAGCTTTTTAAGATTTCTAATATAATTATGTGTGCGTGTGCGCACAATCGCACAAAGATAGGAAAAAAAGTTGAGAGTTGAGAGTTGAGAGTTGAAAATTTTTGGAAAAAACTTTTGGAATAAGAGGTTTCTTTCGTTTTGCTTTTATAGAAATTATTTATATCTTTGCGGTAACTAATAAGCGGAAACCTATGACAATCATTCAGTTGGAGTACCTTTTGGCGGTGGCGAATTTCGGCAGTTTTTCTGTCGCTTCGGAGCATTGTTTTGTGACGCAACCCTCTCTGTCAATGCAGATTAAGGCGTTGGAGGAGGAGTTGGGCGTGATGCTGCTTGACCGCTCAAAAAAGCCCGTTGTGCCGACCGAGGCAGGTGAGGTCGTTTTGGCGCAGGTGCGTGAAACTTTGCGTGAATTTCACTCGATAAAAGAGGTTGTTCAGCAGCTCAAAGGAGAGGTGTCGGGAAAGATTCGTTTGGGCGTTATTCCGACCATTGCGCCATATCTTCTGCATCGCTTTGTGCCGGAGTTTGTGCAGCGCTATCCGAAGGTCGAAATCGAGGTGCGAGAGATGAAGACTGCCGATGTTATCGAGGCACTCAATCGTGACCTCATTGATGTAGCTTTGGTGGCGGGTGGAACATGTGGCGATAACTTCATCGAATATGAGCTTTTCGACGATAAATTCTACGCCTATGTATCGCCTCGTAACTCGCTCTATAACAAGTCGAATGTGCGCTTCGAGGATATCAAGATGTCGGAGCTTGTTCTGCTTTCGTCGGGCAACTGTATGCGTGATCAGGTTATCGAACTTTGTCAGGCTAAAAACTCGCTTCCTACACGCTATACTTTCGAGTCGGGACAGCTCGATACCCTTATGCGAATTGTCGATAATACCTCGCTGATGACCATCATCCCGAAGATGGCTCTCGACTTTGTTCCCGAGGAGCGCAAGCGACAAGTTAAGACCCTCTTCAAGGGTGCATCTTCTCGCAAAATTGCCCTCGTAACACGACGCTCGTTTGTTAAAAAGTCGATTGTGGATGCGTTGCGCACGACAATCTCCGAGTATAAATAGAGATTTTAAGGAATATAGTGAAATTAGGGAGTTTAAGGAGCAATTCTTAAACTCCTTTTTCTTTGAAAAAGCTAAAAAATAGTAAAAAATGAAAATCTCTCCTCTTTCGTCTTTCGTCTTTCGTCTTTTTTTATTATATTTGCTCAATTATTATGTATAATGCTTAAAAATATAGATATGGAAAGATTGATTAACACTATCGTTGAGGGTATTCAGGATAAAAAAGGTAAGGATATTGTATCTCTCGATTTGACAGGTTTCGATGGCGCAATTTGCTCGCACTTTGTGGTGTGCAATGCCGACTCTACTGCGCAGGTGGCAGCTATTGCCGACGGCATCGAGGAGAAGGTCTACGAGACATTGAAGGAGTCGCCTTGGCGAGTTGAGGGTAAGCAGACAGGTTTGTGGGTAGCCCTCGACTATGTGGATGTTATCGTGCATATCTTCCAGAGCGACTTGCGAGATTACTATCGCTTGGAGGAGTTGTGGGCAGATGCTCCAATGATTAAGTACGAAAGCGAGGAGTAGATTAAAAATTGAGAATTGAGAATTGAAAATTGAGAATTATAGGAATTTTATATCCAATTTATATATCAATCAAAAACGATTTTTCGTTTTTACCATAAATTATCAATTGTCAATTATCAATTATCAACTAAAAAGCGAATGCTGTTAAATTTATGGCAAAAAACAAGAGAAATATCAATATGCCACGCCCAAATATTATGTGGCTATGGAGTGCGATAACGCTCGTTATTATCGGCTATTGGATTTTTAGCAACGAGGAGTATGCTCCCGTGAAGTCCGATTGGGCAACCGTCGAACGCTTGGTCGAGTCGGGCGATGTCGAGAAGATAGTGGTGGTAAATCGTGACGAGGCTCGTGTTGAACTCAAAGAGGGTAGAGTCGAGGCGTTGCGAGAGAGCGATATCCGCTACAAGCAACTGCCCAAGAGCGGTCATCAGTTCTACTTCAATATCGGTTCGGTAGATTCGTTCAAAGCCGACTTGGAGAAGGTAGAGGAGCAGAGTGGTCAGAGCGTAGTTCTGACCTTCGAGAACGAGAAACCGTGGTACGACTCGTGGCTTATGGGGTTGTTGCCTTGGGTTGTGATGATTGGAATTTGGTTCCTCATTATGCGAGGTATGTCCCGAGGCGGCGGTGGCGCAGGTGGCGGCATTATGAATGTCGGCAAGGCTCGTGCGCAGGAGTTCGACCAGAGCGACCCGAATAAGCGTGTGACATTCAAGGATGTAGCAGGCTTGGAGGAGGCGAAGGTCGAGATTATGGAGATTGTCGACTTCTTGAAAAATGCCCCTAAATATCGTGAGCTCGGAGCAAAGATTCCGAAGGGCGCACTCTTGGTAGGCCCTCCGGGAACGGGTAAGACCCTCTTGGCAAAGGCTGTTGCCGGCGAGGCGAATGTGCCATTCCTCTCGATTTCGGGCTCGGACTTCGTGGAGATGTTTGTGGGTGTCGGCGCTTCTCGTGTGCGAGATTTGTTCGACCAGGCAAAACATAAGGCTCCGTGCATCGTATTTATCGATGAGATTGATGCAATCGGTCGTGCAAGAGGTAAGAATGCCGGCTTCTCGGGAAATGATGAGCGTGAAAATACTCTCAACCAGTTGCTTACCGAGATGGATGGCTTCCAGACAAATGCAGGAGTGATTGTGTTGGCGGCTACAAACCGTGCCGACATTTTGGATAAGGCGTTGATGCGTGCAGGTCGTTTCGACCGCCAGATTGAGGTGGGTCTGCCCGAATTGCATGAGCGCAAAGAGATTTTCGAGGTGCATCTCCGCAAGTTGAAGTTGGATAAGGATTTGGATCGTGATTTCCTCGCCAAGCAGACCCCTGGCTTCTCGGGTGCAGATATTGCGAATGTCTGCAACGAGGCGGCTCTGATTGCTGCACGCCACAATAAGGAGTTCGTAGGCAAGGAGGATTTCTTGGCTGCGGTAGACCGTATTATCGGTGGCTTGGAGCGCAAGAATAAGGTTATCTCGCCGAACGAGAAGAAGACTATCGCCTATCACGAGGCGGGACACGCTACGGTGTCGTGGTTGCTCGAACACGCTAATCCACTCGTGAAGGTTACGATTATTCCACGAGGAAAGGCTCTCGGTGCTGCGTGGTACTTGCCGGAGGAGCGACAGATTACCACTCGTGAGCAGATGTTGCAGGAGGCGGCATCGTTGTTGGCAGGTCGCATTGCCGAGGAGAAGTTCTTCGGACACCTCTCGACGGGAGCATTGAACGACTTGGAGCGAGTGACGAAGATGTGCTACGCAATGGTTGCATACTACGGAATGAGCGACGAGGTGGGCTCGATGAGCTACTACGACTCGACAGGTCAGAGCGATATGTCCTTCACCAAACCATACTCGGAGCGCACTGCACAGCAGATTGACGACGAGGTGCGTGCCCTGATTGCAAAGGCTCGCAAGATGGCGGAGGATATCATCGACGAGCACCGTGACGGCTTGGTGCAGTTGGCAGAGTTGCTCCTCGAACGAGAGGTCGTATTTACCGAGGATGTGGAAAATATTTTTGGAGCACGAAAAAAGGAGCAAGGAGAACTGAAAACTGAGAACAACGCAACCGAAAATATTGTTGAAGAATAAAAAGCCAATGGCTAAGAGCTAATGGCTAATAGCCTGAAATAAACTAACCAAACTATGAGTGATAAGTTAAAGAATCTATTGGTGCGAACAATCAGCGGAGCGGTGTTGTTGCTCGTTGTTGTTGGAGCACTTGTGTGGTCGAAGTGGAGTGCAGGAGCATTGTTTGCCGTGATTATGGTGGGCGGACTCGTGGAGTTCTATCGCCTGTGTCGCAAAAATGGCGTTGAGCCAATGAGCAGCGTGGGCATTGCGACCTCGCTTGCCATCTTCGCTTTGGCATTTGCAGTATTTATGCAGTGGGGTAGCCCTGCAACCGAGACAACGGCTCGTATAGTACTTGGAGCACTGCTCTACACGATGTTGATTGTACCTACAACTTTCGTGTGCGAGTTGTGGCGCAAGAGCCCGACTCCGATTGCCAATGTCGCAACCACCTTTATGGGTGTGATATATGTGGCACTGCCTATGGCAGCGGTTTTGTTTATTCCGCAGATGCTTGTTGGCAAGTGGTCGGCGTGGGCTATGTTGGCGTTTATCTCGATAATTTGGATAAACGATGTCTTCGCCTACCTTGTGGGTGTAACCCTCGGCAAGCACCGCTTGTGCGAGCGTATCTCGCCTAAAAAGTCGTGGGAGGGCTTCTTCGGAGGTCTGATTGGCGCAGTGGGTGCAGCCGTGTTGCTCGGATATATCTTCGAGGGTAACCTCGTTATATGGGGCGGTCTCGGACTTGTCACTGCCCTTGCAGGCGTAGCAGGCGACTTGGTGGAGTCGTTGTTTAAGCGTGAGGCCGGCGTGAAGGACTCGGGTAGAATGATGCCTGGTCACGGAGGCTTCCTCGACCGCTTCGATGCACTCTACTTGGCAGCTCCGTTTGCCCTGTTCTACCTTATAGTAACATCACTTTCGTAAAACCATAAAACTATTATAAGATGAAGATTAGCAAAGAGGGTTTCAAGATTATTGCAGTTTCGGGCGTAGTATTGCTGGCGTTGTGGCTGCTTATATTCTATATGTTGAAGGCGAATGATTTGACTTGGCTCATCATTTTGCTCTCGGCATTGTTGTTGGTATTCTGGTTCTTTATCATCTCCTTCTTCCGTGACCCACGCCGTGTGCGTATTCACGATGGCGACTTGGTATTCTCGCCTTGCGACGGAAGAGTTGTCGTTACCGAGATTGTGAAGGATGACGAGTACTTCGACGGCGAGGAGAAGATGCAGGTGTCGATCTTTATGTCGGTGACAAATGTCCATATCAATTGGTTCCCTGTGGGTGGTATTGTCAAGTATTTCAAGTATCACCCTGGCAAGTTCCTTGTGGCTTGGCATCCGAAGTCTTCGACCGACAATGAGCGTACCACTACCGTAGTCGAGACCAAGGAGGGCGTAGAGGTGTTGTTCCGCCAGATTGCAGGAGCAGTGGCTCGACGCATTGTGTCGTATGTAAAGGTTGGCGACGAGGCGGAGCAGAATAAGCCATTCGGTTTTATTAAGTTTGGCTCACGCATTGATATATTGTTGCCGAAGGATGCGATGTTGCTCGTTGAGATTGGCGATAGCGTGGTAGGTACTCAAACCCCTATCGCTCGTATTGGCGGTGTTGCCGAGGAGTCGCTCGAAACACCGGGTGAGGAGTTGCTCGAAACCGAAAATAGCGAACTGAAAACTGAAAACTAAAAAAAATAGCGATGGCAGATAATATCCAGAATAACACGCTCTCATTGCAGACCGTTCTGCGCTGGGTTGTGGGCTTGACCGTGGCAACCGCCGTAGGGGCATTGTTGTGGTACTTCCGTGAGGTGGTTGTCTATATTCTCATCTCGGCGGTATTTGCTATTATCGGCCGACCTTTCGTGGGTCTGCTCTGCAAAATCAGAGTCAAGCGATTTGCCTTGCCACGATGGTTTGCCGCAGCAGTTACACTTCTGTTGTTGTGGGTAATTCTTGGCGGATTGTTGTCGCTCATTGTTCCGCTTGTTGCGGGTAAAATCTACGAGTTGTCATCCCTCGATTTGCGCTCGGCATTGGAGGGTGTGGAGGCTCCGTTGGAGCGTTTGCAGAACTCTATTTCGACAATCTTTGCTCTGCCCGAAACTCACTTCTCGATATCGGATATCATCGTTTCGAGCCTGCGTCGTTTCTTGAATTACGACACCGTAAATGCGGTTGTGTCGTCTATCATCAATACGGGAATGTCGGCAGTTATTGTGGTCTTCTCGGTATCGTTCATCACCTTCTTCTTCCTCAAAGAGGATGGTTTGTTCTCGCAGATGGTGTCGGCCGTATTCCCCGAAAAATATGCCGAGAATGTGCATCGTGCAATTGATAAGGTTTCGTTGTTGCTCTCTCGCTACTTTACAGGTCTTTTGACCGAAAGCCTTATCATCTCGACAATCATTGCAATCGTATTGTTCCTCTTCGGAATGAATGTCGAGGATGCTTGCTTTATTGCCGTAATTATGGGTATGCTCAATGTTATACCTTACGCAGGACCGGCAGTGGGAGTGTTGGTGTCGATATTCATCGGCGTGGTTTCACCTATCGACGGCTGCACGATTACCTATACGCTGGCGGTTATTATGGGCACAATCTGCGTGGTGAAGGGCATCGACGACTTTGTGTTGCAACCGACAATCTACTCGTCGAAGGTCTCGGCGCATCCGTTGGAGATATTTATCGTTATCCTTATGGCCGGCTCGGTGGGCGGCATTGTTGGTTTGCTTGTTGCTGTACCGTCATATACAGTGTTGCGTGTCTTTGCCAAGGAGTTCTTCTCGGAGGTGTCGTTGGTGCGCAAACTAACAAAGGAGATTTAAGCAATGGTCATTGTCGAGGGAGTTGTTATTGGCGGTAATCGTTTGGGGCGCAAGTTGGGCTTTCCAACGGCGAATATTGCCATTGATGACGACTTGGCAGTGGAGAATGGTGTCTATTCGTCGAAGGTTGTGGTCGAGGGTGAGGAGTATATAGCTATGACAAATGTGGGCGTGCGCCCATCGGTCGATGGTACAAAACGACTTCTCGAAACGCACCTTTTCGGCTTCAAAGGGCTGCTATATGGCTTGACACTGAGGGTCGAACTCTACGACAAAATCCGAGATGAGAAGAAGTTCTCTTCGGTCAATGAACTCCGTGAGCAAATCACAAAAGATTCAAATCAAATAAAAAAGCTAATGGCTAAAAGCTAATGGCTAATGTCAGAGAAAATGAAGAATATCCTAATTGTTGCACCTACGGTGCGTGAGAACAAAAATATCCGCCTTGCGATTGAGCGCAAGGGCGAGCAGTTGAAAAATCGCTATACCGTGGCATTCAGCGGTATCGGTAAGGCTGCCGCTGCGGCAACACTTACCCGTCATCTCTTGCAGGCGGAGCAACCCTACGACCTCGTGGCGGTGATTGGTTATGCAGCAGGTACGCTCGGCTTCAAGCAGGGCGAAATCGTTGTGCCAAATTCGGTGCAGTACCACGACACCGATATCCCGGAGGGCTTTATTCCCGAGATTACCGACCCTCGCAAACTGCTTGGCACTGACGATGTTACCGTCTTTACGGGTGACTCGTTCGTAAATGCTCGTTCGGTGGCAGATATTAAGGCTCGCTTTGGTGTGGAGAAGGCAATCTTCGATATGGAGATTGGCGCTATCGCTATCGCTTGCGAGATGTGTGGCAATATCCCTCTCGTGGCGGTAAAGGTTATCTCTGATGTACCAGAGGATGGACATACCGAACTCTCCTACGAGGAGTTTGCCAACACTTGGACTGACTTCTCTCCAATATTGAATAAAGTTGAGGAGTTCTAAATCATTGACGATTTTGAACGAAGATAATATTGCATTTTGCATTCTGCATTAACCCTACTTCGTAGGCTTTTCCTCCTTCGCACCTAGGCATAGCGCAAGCAAGCTTGCCCTCTGCTCTCGGTTTGTCGTCGGTTCTGCATTTTGCATTTTGCATTCTGAATTCTGAATTATAAAGAGCCATAAAATGAAACGCATAGGCGTAATATCGGACACTCACGGCACCTTCGACGAGGTGCTGCGTGATTTTCTGCGTGATGTCGATGAGATTTGGCACGCAGGCGATATTGGCTCTATCGAGTTGGCTGACGAGATTGCGAAGTTCAAACCTCTGCGTGCAGTCTATGGCAATATCGACGGTGGCGACACTCGTTACGCCTTTCAGCCATTCGCATTCTTCAAAGTCGAGGAGGTGCCTGTGCTGATAACCCATATTGGTGGCTATCCTCGCCACTATTCGCCACAAGCCTTGGCGAAAATTCAAGCCTCCCACCCCAAAATCTTCGTCTCGGGTCACTCGCATATCTTGCGTGTGGAGTACGACAAGATTTACGATTTATTACACCTAAATCCGGGAGCCGCAGGGTGCTATGGCTTCCATAAGGTGCGCACAGCCTTGCGCTTTACCATCGACGGCGAAACAATCAAGGATATGGAGCTCGGCGAGTGGCCGAGAATTGGGCACAAAGTCCAATTCTAATCAAAAATCGTTCTGGCGGGTAAATTTTGCACAAGAGCGTCGGTCAATAAATTCCTCACATAGGCTAACTATGCTGCGGATTTATTGCCTAGTCTTGCACAAAATTTCCTCCACCATAAGCGATTTTGGTTTTGGTGGGCAAAAAGTATGATGCAAAAAAAGCCAATGGCTAAAAGCAAAAAAAAGAGCCCGAAGGCTCTTTTTCTTATTTAACAAGCTTGTCCAGACGCTCGTAGATGCTTGTGCGCAAATCACGCAACTTGTTGATGATAGGGCGGTTACTGCGCTTTACAAAGATACATGTTCCCTTGAACTTCAAGAATAGACGCATATAGTTCCAAGCCAAAACGAACATGAATGGGAAGGCAACCATATAGCCCAACGCCCACCAGAAGTTTGCAAATACCCACAAGAGTACAATCGGCAGAATGAAGCAGATTGGTACCGATATGAATACACTCACTCCTACATAGAATGAAGAGTAGAACATCTCGTCCTTAATCCACGCTTTAAGGAAGATTTTCGGGATAAGGAACAAGAGTCCTGTCGGGATAATAGATACAAGGAAGAGAGGGAGCAGAAGGATAAGTCCCAAGCCTCGCAATGCAGCGGTAGGCCACTTAGGGTCACGGATAAAGAGCCAATCACGAATACCCAACTTCTTCAAGCCGTCAGACAGTTCTGCCGTGTCCTTATAGACTTGCTCCATCTCCTCGGGGTGCTCGTTATAAGCCTCTTGGAGTGATGATACCAATTTTTGGTCGGAGAGTAATCGCGAAGGGAGGTATCTGAAATTGAAACCATGCTTCATGGCATATTTGCGACCATAGCCCGTCTCGCGAAGGAAGTCGATTTGGTCGTAGTGCTCCAAATCGTCTATATGCAGCATCAACTCCTTAATCCTCTCACGTACAATCTCGTTAATCTCCAACATCGTAGCACGAGGGTTCTCCTGATACTTTTCGTAGTACGGCATCAACGAGATAGGGTCGCCAAAGCGAATCAACATGTCGGTACGAGCATGGAAATAGTTGGCGTAGTGGTTGCACGAAGGCAATATCTTTACATCGTGCTTGAACTCGAATTTCTCGGCTGCATCGAAGGCGATCTTCAAATATGCGATCTTGAATGTTCCGAGCCAACGCTTATCTTGGTGTCCTGCCTCGGGAAAGAGCATTACGCTCTCGCCATCGCACAGTGCCTGACCTGCGGCATCGAAAGTGGCACGATTCTTTGCCACCGAAGAGTAACCATCGAATGACATACGATATGCAGGAAGAAGTCCTAACTTACGCAAAAAACGACCTGCAATCGGATTCTTGAATACATTTGCACGAGCGATAAAATTTATTCGTCTATCTGTCAGGTTCATCGCAACCGAGAGAGGGTCATTCATACAGTTTTGGTGATTCGACACAATCACAAGCGGAGTGCCATCTACGGGCACTTTCTCGACACCCACAAGGTGCTCTTTGCGGAAATAAAGACCCGAATTTACAAATTGTAAATAGATACGAAATGCCTTTAAAGCGAGGTTGTGATCTCTTGGTTTAAGTTCTTTTTTCATAAAAATCTTATGTGTTTGATTCACAAATATAGGTAAAATATTCTATATGGCAATAAAAATGTTCAAAATAGGTATTTCTACTTATCCTAATTTTACCTTCAATGGTGGCTGAATTGTTGCTAATATAGCAAAAAATGTATATATTTGCGTTATCGTAAATTAGTGTTGCTATGCCAAAGATTTCAGAACGAGCCGTATTGATGCCTGCGTCGCCTATTCGACGCCTGGCTCCGCTTGCCGAGGAGGCAAAGAAGCGTGGAACAAAGGTCTATCATCTCAATATCGGTCAGCCCGATATCAAGACTCCGCAGGTGGCGCTCGATGCCATCCGCAATATCGACCGTGAAATTTTGGAGTACAGTCCGAGCGACGGTTTCCTCTCGTTGCGTGAGAAGCTGGTAGGCTACTACGACCAATACCAAATCAAACTCTCGCCCGAGGATATTATCGTTACGGCAGGAGGTTCGGAGGCGGTATTGTTCGCCTTTATGTCGTGTCTGAATCCGGGCGACGAGATTATCGTTCCGGAGCCTGCATACGCCAACTATATGGCATTTGCAGTCTCGGCAGGTGCGATAATTCGCCCAATCACTTCGACCATCGAAAATGGCTTTGCCTTGCCATCTATCGAGCAGTTCGAGGCGTTGATTAACGAGCGCACCCGAGGCATCCTGATTTGCAACCCCAACAACCCTACGGGCTACCTCTACACCCGCAAGGAGATGAATCGTATTCGTGACTTGGTCAAGAAACACGACCTCTTCCTCTTCTCCGACGAGGTCTATCGTGAATTTATCTATACGGGTTCGCCATACATCTCGGCGTGCCACTTGGAGGGTATCGAGGAGAATGTGGTGCTGATTGACTCGGTGTCGAAGCGCTATTCGGAGTGTGGTATCCGTATCGGTGCGCTGATTACCAAGAATAAGACCTTGCGTGCTGCGGTTATGAAGTTCTGCCAGGCACGCCTTTCGCCACCATTGCTCGGTCAGATTGCCGCCGAGGCGTCGATTGATGCACCACGAGAGTATGCTATCCACACCTACGAGGAGTATATCGAGCGTCGCAACTGCTTGGTCGATGAGTTGAACAAAATCGACGGCGTCTATTCGCCAATTCCGATGGGAGCATTCTATACGATTGCCCGCCTTCCGATTGACGATAGCGACAAGTTCTGCGAGTGGTGCTTGCGAGAGTTCGAGTACGAGGGTGCAACCATTATGCTTGCCCCTGCATCGGGCTTCTACTCCGAGTCGGGCTTGGGTAAAGACGAGGTCCGCATCGCCTACATCCTCGAAAAAGAAGAATTGAAGAAGGCAATCCGCATTCTCGGCAAGGCAATCGAAGAGTACAACAAAATTAAAAAATAGGTATGTCTGCTCCATTAGCAGAGAGGCTTCGTCCTCAAACCCTCGAAGACTACATCGGTCAGCAACACCTGGTCGGTGAGGGTGGTGTGTTCCGTCGCTTTATCGAGGCGGGAAATGTGCCGTCATTTATCCTGTGGGGTCCTCCGGGTGTGGGTAAGACCACGCTTGCCAAGATTGTGGCAAATGCCCTCGAAAGACCATTCTATACTCTCTCGGCTGTAACTTCGGGCGTGAAGGAGGTGCGTGAGGTTATAGAGTCGGCAAAGAATCAGAAATTCTTCTCGGCAAAGACTCCGCTTCTGTTTATCGATGAGATTCATCGCTTCAACAAGTCGCAGCAAGACTCATTGCTCGGAGCGGTGGAGCAGGGTGTCATTACTCTTATAGGTGCCACCACCGAAAACCCTTCGTTCGAGGTTATTTCGCCACTTTTGAGCCGTTGTCAGGTCTATACATTGAAGCCGATGCAGGATGCGGACTTGGAGCATCTGCTCAATCGTGCTTTGACCACTGATGAGGAGTTGAAACAACGCAAAATAGAGGTCGAGGAGTCGGCAGCATTGTTCCGCTTTGCGGGTGGCGATGCGAGAAAGTTGCTCAATATCCTCGATATCATAACATCCTCTCGTGAGGGCGATTTGGTTATTACCGACGACCTCGTTACCGAGGTGTTGCAGCAAAATATTGCCCTCTACGACAAGAATGGAGAGCAGCACTACGATGTCATCTCGGCATTTATCAAGAGCGTGCGAGGTAGCGACCCGAATGCGGCAATCTACTACTTGGCACGAATGTTGGCGGGTGGCGAGGAGCCGAGATTTATCGCTCGACGATTGGTGATTTTGGCTTCGGAAGATATTGGTTTGGCAAACCCTAATGCCCTGCTTTTGGCGAATGCCTGCTTCGATACGGTGCATAAGATTGGTATGCCCGAGGCTCGTATAACGCTTGCCGAAACGACTATCTATCTCGCAACTTCGCCAAAGAGCAATTCGGCATATATGGCTATAAACGAGGCACTTGCATTTGTGAATAAGGATACAAACCTTCGCCCTGTGCCTCTGCATCTGCGCAATGCCGTAACCGATTTGATGGCGGAGCAGGGCTATGGTGCCGACTACAAGTATGCTCACGATTACGCTGGTAATTTTGTGGAGCAGGAGTTCCTGCCCGAGAGCCTTAAAGGTACGCAGTTCTACCACCCGAATACGGGCAATCCGACCGAACAGAGAATTGCAGAACGCATTCAGCAACTATGGAAAAATAAATACAAGTAAAAATCGTTCTGATTGGCTCTTTTTGCACGAGTGTGTCGGACTCCAAAATGCTCACATAGGTCTACTATGCTCCGCTTTTGTCGCCTAACATCGCACAAAAATAGCTAAATCATTTACGATTTCTGGATATAGGGTTTAATATGAAAAGATTTTTACTTTTTGCAACTTTGATTTTTACTATGGCGACAACAATGGCACAAACCAAACCAACGACTTACTGCTTTGCAGAGGGTGAAGAGCCATTGTATCTCGACCACTATCGTGCCGAAGGCGAGGGTTTGCATCCTTGCGTATTGTTTGCCTTTGGCGGAGGTTTCTCGCACGGTAGCCGTAATAACGAATGCTATCTGCCATACTTCGAGATGTTGCTCTCGGAGGGTTTCGATGTTGTGTCGGTAGATTATCGCCTTGGAATGGCTTACACGCTCGATAAGACTGAGGATGTCGGTCCATTGGAGGGTGCGTGGGCAATGTATCGCTCGGTGAACTATGCTGCCGAGGATGTCTTGCGTGCGACCAAATATATCCTCGACAATGCCGAGAAGTTGGGTATCGACCCATCGCTGATTGTGGCAAGCGGATCGAGCGCAGGTGCTATTGCGGTATTGCAGGCGGAGAACTATATTTCCAATCATTCAAAGTATGCGAAGATTTTGCCCGAGAAGTTCAATTTTGCAAGTGTCGTAGCCTTTGCCGGAGCGATATATTCGGTGCTTGGCGAGCCGGAGTGGGATGCCGTACCTTGCCCTGTGATGCTCTTCCACGGCAATGCCGATAGGAATGTGCCATACCGCAAGGCGACAATCCTCGCAACAGGTTTCTATGGCTCGGACTATATTGCCGACCAACTCCACAGCCTCGGTGCGACATACTATTTCCACTCGGCGCACTATCGTGACCACGCACTTGCGGTTTCGCCTCTGACCGACAACCACGACGAGATTTTGATGTTCCTCGGTCGTTGTGTCCTTGGTGGCGATAAAATGCAGCATACCCACGAGTATGTAGCCGATGGGGTAGAGCCGTGCCAAACGAATTTTACGATTCAAGAGTATCTTAATTCGAATTACAACTAAAAATCGTTCTGATTGGTAAATTTTGCACGAATCGTCGGATAGAGAAATGCTCACATAGGTCTACTATGCTGCGCTTTTGCTACCTAGCTTCGCACAAAATTTCCTCAATCATTTACGATTTTTGGGAATGGCAAAATAATAACAAAAAAAATATCGTGGCGATCGCCACGATATTTTTTTACTCCAACTCTATCGCCGTGAAGAACTCCGGACAGTGGAAACAAGGTTGCGGAAGTGCAATCGGTTGCCACGAGAGGAAGTGCGGCTTGGAGAGGTTGTCGCCACATTTGTAGAGATTGACTTTGAGCTTCAAACCATCCCAACTCTCCACCTTGTGCTGATGCATAATCGAGGTTGGAAGTCCGAGCATTAGCGACCACTTATTCTCGCCTACACGCTCCTCGAATGGCTTTGTGCCGAGCGAAGTGTGACGCTCCACCTGCGAGAGAACTTCCTCGCCTGCGTGGATAACATCCTGACCCTTCTTGCGGTAGCCAATCAACATCTTGCCGATGCAGGTGGTCTCGACATTGTAGTATGCCTCGCCATCGAGCGAGAGGAAGAACTCGCAACACGAGTCGGTCCAAACCTCGCCATTATCCTCGGCAACACGAGCTGCGGTGTAGCCCTCCTCCACATCGAAGCGAACATACAACTTCTCGCCCGTGTGGAACATCTTGAATGCTACATTCGGGGCGTAAGGGTACTCCTCTGCCCAATTGCAGCACGCTATCTTCTCGGCAGCAAGCCCCTCGAAAACTTGTTCGAGGGTGCGACCTGCCAAATCTATCTTTGCGACCTTCATTATGCCAAGTATTTTGCGGTTGTCTGCTTGATTACCTCGCACATCTCTGCGTACTGAGCCTCGATGCTCTGCAACAAAGCGTACTGTGCGTGGGTGCGCTCCAAGTTGTGGAGTGGCGACTTAATCTTGTAGTAGGTATCGCCATTGATGTAGTCCATCAAGAAGCGCAACACCTGCTCGAAGGTGATGTAACGAGCCGAGAACGCAAGGTGGTCGAGCTCAGCCTGATTGAGCTTTGTAGCCTGCTGCGAGAGGTAGCCGTCAGCGTATGCTGCGAACATAGGCAACGAGAGCGACACGGTCGAGAGGTCGGTAGCATCCTCTGCGCCTGTATTTGCGTAGGTGCGGATAGCATCGCCAAAGTCGTTCAATGCAGGTGCCGACATCACGGTGTCGAGGTCGATTACACAGAGAACATTGCCCTGCTTGTCGAAGAGGATGTTGTTAATCTTGGTGTCGTTGTGAGTTACACGCATAGGAATCTCGCCCGACTCAACCTTTGCCCAGAATGCGAGCATCTCCTCACGGCGTGACTCGATCCACTCAATCTCGGTTGCAAGCGAAGCCACACGACCTGCTGCATCCTGTGCGATAGCCTCGTCCCACTGCACAAAGCGGTGCTTGATGTTGTGGAAGCCCTTGATAACCTCTGCCAAAGGCTCGGTGAAGTCTGCCAACTGCGACTGGAACTTACCGATACCCATACCGCCCATACGAGCCAATGCCTCGCTGTTTGCCGAGTCGTAGGCTACGGTGTCGGCGATAAACTCGCAAACTGCCCAATACTCGCCCGCCTCGTCGATGTGGTAGAACTTACCATCGTGGGTGTGGTTGATTGTCATAACCTCACGGCGAATGTCGCCACCCTCGGCAGCCACCTTCTTGCGGATGTGCGCAGTTACACGGTCGATGTTGTCCATCATTGCAGGCACATCCGGAAAGATAGCCTTGTTCTTGCGCTGCAAGATGTAGTTCGGAGCCTCACCTTCGGTGTGGATGATGAAAGTGTCGTTGATAAATCCCTGTCCGAGAGGGGTAATCTCGCTGATTGTGCCTTCGAGAACGAACTCGCCGGCGATTTTCAAAAGTTTTTCCGTCATAATAGGTTTTATTTTGTGTTGTTATAAATTTTCTCAACTACAAAATTAACAACAATATCGCAATTAAACAAAAAGCCGAGCGGAAAAGTTTTTAATTAGTTGAGAGTTGAGAGTTGAGAGTTGAGAGACGAAAGACGAAAGACGAAAGACGAAAGAGAACTTAGGGAGTTTAGAGAGTTTAGAGAAAACGACAATCACTAAATTCCCTAAATTCCCTAAATTCCCTATACTCCCCCTAACAACCTCTAACAACCCCTACAAAAGTCCCCCTCACAGGAGGGGGATTTAGGGGGTGGGTAACACACTTTTACTAAAAGTAAAAGAGGCTCGAATTTTTCGAGCCTCTTTTGCTTTTAGTAGATCAGGTCATCTTCCTCCGAGCCGAAGCCTGGGAGGGTAGTGTTTGTGCCACCTGGAAGTGGCTCACTTACATTGTAACCACGCTCGGCTACAACCTCAAAAATATTTACCTCAGGAGCAGTGTAGCTCACAACTATATTTTTCATAATATTCCTCCAAAAAATTATCGTTAAACTACATTTCTGCGCTGCTCGGAGCTGTTGAGTGTGGAGTACAGTTGTCGCAGTTTGTAGCCGAAGCCTCTGCCCAAGTACCACCGTAAATCTTTTCCCAATATGGTATGTAGTGAGGATCTGGCTCTATGTTACCAGTGTCTGTATCCTCGATTCCAATCACCACCTGCGAGATGGTACGATAGAGCGGATTGCCATCCATCTCTTCCAAAGCGAGGCGACCACCAATAACGCAACTACTTGCCTGAGGAGTAGTCGATGAACGGTGCGAGCCGATAATCATACCTACACCTACGATTGGAGCAGCAGCCGACTCGGTAAAGCCGATAGCAACAACATCGCCCGTCATCGTGGCACCGGTAATTGTCTTGGTTGCAAGACCTACAACACCACCGATATATGCAGCCTTTGCGCTCTCTGCCTTACGAACATAGAGGTTACCGCTAT
The DNA here is from genome assembly GCA_017502025.1 of Alistipes sp. Lineage (GTDB taxonomy): Bacteria > Bacteroidota > Bacteroidia > Bacteroidales > Rikenellaceae > Alistipes. The sequence continues at coordinate 25,716 of JAFVVS010000053.1, forward strand.
TCTCTACTGCGTGGGTAAATGCTGCGCTAATATGTCCGAGAACACCACCAATTCGCAAATCGGCAGCCGAACCTGTTAAACCTTCCTCTGCATCGTAGTTTGTTACCAAACCTGTATTCTTCACAACCTTAATTGCGCCTACATCTACCGTTGCGCTTCCAGCAACACCGGCCACATAGGCTGTCGAGGTAGTTGTTCCGAGGAACTTAATATCACCGCTATTCACAAAGGTATTTGCATAGCCCTCTTCGGCAGTCTTGAATGCACCGTTGATATCGCCTGCCAAACCGCCGAGATATACTGCCTTTGTAGATGTACCCTTGAATACAATATCGCCACTATTGCCACAGCCATTGAATGTTGCTGTGCTTGACGAACGAGTAAGACCACCTATCTTCAAAGTAGCAGCAAGGCCTGTAACATTTGCGGTCAGAGTTCCGGTGTTCTGAACATTTGTCCAAGTACCGGTTGGAGTATATCCGGCACCGCTCATAAAGACATTAACTGTACACTTTCCGCTATATGTGATATTTCCGGAGTTGGTGAAGTTTTTGTGAGCAGCACTACCCGAACCTGTCCAATGCAAACCATTGATATATGCCGAGCCACCAGCACTCTGATCTACCGACATTACAACATCTCCCGCATTCGAGCAGTTCTCTGTTGCATTTGTAGAGCAGTTAAGGCCCGATACACCGACATTTGCCTTTGCGCTACCTGTTACGGTAATATCGCCCAACGGACCGTTTGTACACGATGTTGCCTTTGCGCCCATCTTACCTGCCAAGCCGCCGAGTACGGTAGCACTGTCGCTTGTTGCACCGAGTGTTATGTTTGCTGTAACCGGGCAGTTATTGTCGCAATTTGCGGCACTCTTCAAAGTCAAAGAGCCGAAGCATCCACCAAATACGATATGTCCGGCAGTGGTAAATGTGATATTCATTGCAATATGGTTTGCCTCGGTATCGCCATTATGGAGGTTATCGCAGTTATCAACCACCAAATTACTATTGTTTGCAAAACCAATAACGCCTCCAAATACAGGTGTTGTGTGAGGAGCCTTCGTATCTTTATGACCACCTGATTTACCTTTGATGGTAATATTAGCGTGATTACCACAATTTTTGAGGCTATTACCCATAAAGTGTCCTGCAACACCGGCAATATATGGCAGACCACCCATCTCAACATCAACAGACAACGAGGTAGGGGTAGCAGCATCGATATTGCCATTGTGGCAATTCTCGATAACTGATGCCGCCTCATCCATACGACCTACGATACCACCGACATAGAGGCTACCGCCATAGGTTGAAGCACTACTTACATTGCCAAACGTACCCTTCACAGAAAGGTTTGCATAGTTGTCGCAGTTTTTGACAGTTCCACCAATGGTACCACCAATAATACCACCAAAGCACGACATATTATTCGACTTTATGGCGCTGAAATTAGCCTCAATAACGAGATCGACATAGTTATCGCAATCGTCGATTGTCCACTTGGTGCCTGCCATACGGCCAATAACACCACCCAAGTAAGGAGTACCATTCGAGAACGCAACATTTGGCACCGAGATAGTACCATAGTTATCTACATTCTTCACAGTTCCCGTACTACTGAATAATGTACCAAAAGCACCACCTGCATACGGGTAGCCTGATCCTTTGTCGAATTTAATATCACCATAGTTGGTAGCAGTATCGACATCAGACGCACTCATTGCGCCTACAATACCACCCATACCAAAGGCATTCACCTTTGCTACTAAGTGCAGACAACCCTTATCGTCTGCATCCTGCTTGCCATTTACAACATTGCTAACATTTGAGTAGTAGCAATATCCAATAACACCGCCAAGTGCTGGATTGATTGAAGATGTATGAGATAAAACAGAGATATTACCAACATTGGTACAGTTCGAAACGGTTGAGCGCACCTTGGTAGTCTCGGTATCGCCATTGGTCAAACCTATAACACCACCTGTTCCACAGTAGATAGCTGCATCGCTCTTAGCAGCGTACTTCTCGACAGTAATATTAACGCTGTTGCTGCAATTCGACACGGTCGAAGAGTAAGTGCAACCTACAACACCTCCGATACCGTATGTGGTATTACCACCTCCAACAATAGATGCAGTAGTGTTATTGTAGGTCAATGTTCCCGCTGCCGAGCAGTTATTGACAGTAGAAGTAATTGCGTTGCATACAAGCGAGCCAACGTACAAACGCTCAGTCTCGGTGATATTTACGCTTGTGAGCTTAACATTCTGGATAGTTGCACCCTCAACAGTAGCGAACAACGGAGCCTTCAAACCGCTGATAACGTAACCAGCCTCGCTGCCGCCGTCGAACTCGATTGCAGGGAAGCCTGCGATAGGTTGCCAATCTGCTACGCCAGACATATCGATGGTTGCGCCAATGGTAACCTTAGTTACATTTGCCAACTTGCCATCTGCTGCCCACTTCTGCAAACGGAGCATATCCGACTCGCTAACGATTACAAGCTCGCCCTCAGGATCTGCAACCTCGCTTGGAGCATACAAAATCTCGCCAAACTCCTTCACGACGCCAACTTTAACAGGCTTAGCATCGCTGTCGTACTTAACGACCATCGCTTTGCCATCGGTAGAGGTGAGTGTGATGGTGTAGAGGCCGTGCGAACCCGCAGGAACTGCAACATAGATTGGAGTAGCCTCATCGGTGAGTTGCAAGCCCCCGCCAAAGGTTACGGTAACACTATTCAACGCATCCTCGTGAGCAGTCAATGCTCCCGAAGTGCAATCAATGTCGAAGTTACCTGCAATCTTACCCTCGGCAGTGAGAGTAAGACTTGCCAACTTGTCGCTACCCTTAACTGCAAAGCGAAGAACGCCTGTGAGGTGGTTGAGCTGAACACCCTCCGTAGGCACGCCCTCGCTGTAACCATACATTGGCGCTGCCTTTGGAGCAAAAGTGCCAACGGTGTAAGGCTGAACAGCCAAGAAATTCACAACATTTGCACCCTCGCTTGCAGGGTAAACGATGTTGTAAGGAGTGGTGAGCACCTCTCCGAACGAGAAGGTTGCAGCAGCGTTGCCACCCTCGGTCAATGCTGCCGACGCCACGCCGTTGATAGCGATCTGGTCGCCCTCGCTCCAATAGAGTGGATACTTACCGTCAGCCTTCTCGCCGAGTTGAGTTCTGCTCTCCTCCAACGAAACGGTGATTTCGGTAACGCCACCCTTGCCAACCTCGATGCCGAGGTCCTCGGTTGTGTCGGTAACGCACGCAAATGCGAACATCGCAACAGCAACCGCCATGAAAATTTTTGTCAAATTTTTCATCTTGTTTTAGGTTTTAGTTAATAATTATTGTCGTAAAAAATTGTTTTTTTCGGTTTTGCAAACTCTGTCAGTGGTCAAGGCGCAACAGGATTAAGGGTTGTTAAAGGCTAGTAAAGGCTATTAGGGGTGCGCTGAAAGTTTTTCATCCTCAATTCCCAACTCTCAACTCTCAATTGGCTTTAAGTGATCCTTGTAACTCGCTAATACTCAACACAATAAAACCCAAAATACCCCCCCCCGAAAAATCGGGGAGGGCATTTTGCCTATTTCTGCTTACTCTTACATTGCAAAGGTAAATAAATTTCGTTGAAATATTTCATATCTCACGAAAAAAAATGCAGAAAAAAGCGTGTCCCGAAATCTCGGAACACGCCTTTTTATATATAAGGTATAAAACCTTTACAAGTTATCCTTCTCGATATCCTTGAAGTAGCGATAGGTACCAACCTTCAACTCTACGGTTGCCTGCTCGTCGCAAACAATCATTCCGTGAGGGTGAGTCTGGATTGCCGATGCGGTGCAAGTGTGCGAGTAAGCACCCTCGACTGCGTTGTGCAATGCAACAGCCTTCTTGTGACCGAATGCCAAGATTACAACCTCCTTAGCCGACAATACGGTGCCGATACCAACGGTCAAAGCCAACTTCGGAACCTTGTTTACATCGTTGTCGAAGAAACGAGAGTTTACGAGCAAGGTGTCGTAGGTCAAAGTCTTGATACGGGTGCGAGAGTGGAGCGACGAGAATGGCTCGTTGAAAGCCAAGTGTCCGTCCTCGCCAATACCGCCGAGGAAGAGGTCGATGCCACCTGCGGCAACAATCTTAGCCTCGTAGTCTGCGCACTCCTTCTCCAAATCGGCAGCGTTGCCGTTGAGAATATTTACATTCTCGGGGTTGATGTCGATGTGCCTGAAGAAGTTGTTCCA
>JAFVVS010000054.1 GCA_017502025.1 Alistipes sp.
ATTATGAGCGGCTTCGTACATCTACATACCCACACCCAATACTCTCTCCTCGATGGTCAGGCGAGTGTCAAAAAACTCGTCGATAAGGCTATCAAGGATGGTATGCCCGGCATCGCCATTACCGACCACGGTAATATGTTCGCTATCAAGGAGTTTATGAACTATGTCGGCAAGGCAAACAAGGCGTTGAAGGAGGAGGGCAAAGAGCCGTTCAAGCCTATTATCGGCTGCGAGGTATATGTTGCCCGTCGTGGCGATTTGAACCTCAAAACCGAGAAGGCGGACCGAGGTGGTTATCACCTTATCCTCTTGGCAAAGAACTTCAAAGGCTACAAAAACCTACTCAAAATAGTGTCGAAGGCTTGGACCGACGGTTTCTACGACCGCCCTCGAACAGACAGACGAGAGCTCGAAAAGTATCACGAGGGTCTGATTTGCGCATCGGCGTGCCTTGGTGGCGAGATTCCTCGACTAATCACCGAGGAGCGCTTGCAGGAGGCCGAGGAGTCGGTTTTGTGGTACAAGAACCTCTTTGGCGAGGACTACTACTTGGAGTTGCAGTTGCACAAGGCGACCGTCGAGCGTGCCAACCACGAGGCTTACGGTATGCAGTGCAAGGTGAATGAGAAGTTGGTGGAGTTCTCCCGCAAGCACAACATTCCGCTCATCTGTACCAACGATGTCCATTTTGTGGATGAGAAGGATGCCGAGGCTCACGACCGCCTTATCTGCCTCAGTACGGGCAAGGATCTCGACGACCCAAAGCGAATGCTATATTCGAAGCAGGAGTGGATGAAGACCACCGCCGAGATGGAGGCGATATTTGGTGCAGAGCATCCCGAGGCGCTCGAAAACACGGTGGCTATATGTAATAAGGTCGAGGTCTATTCAATCGACCACGCACCTATTATGCCGGTCTTCCCTATCCCTGCCGAGTTCGGCACCGAGGAGGAGTATCGTCAGCGTTTGACCGAGCAGGATCTCTTCGACGAATTTACCCGCAACGAGAATGGCGAGGTTGTGATGTCGGAGGAGGATGCAAAGAAAAAGATTGAGAAGCTTGGCGGTTACGACAAGCTCTATCGCATAAAGTTCGAAGCTGACTACCTCACAAAACTCACAATGGAGGGTGCCAAGAAGCGTTACGGCTCGCCTTTAACAGAGGAGGTGGCCGAGCGATTGCGCTTCGAGCTCTACATTATGAAGACAATGGGTTTCCCGGGCTACTTCCTTATCGTACAGGACTTTATTCGTGCTGCACGAGAGGAGTTGGGCGTATGGGTAGGACCTGGTCGTGGTTCGGCTGCGGGCTCAGCGGTGGCATACTGCTTGGGCATCACGCAGATTGACCCTATCAAGTACGACTTGCTTTTCGAGCGTTTCTTGAACCCTGACCGTATCTCGTTGCCCGATATCGATATCGACTTCGACGATGAAGGTCGTGGAAGAGTGCTCGATTGGGTGACCAAGAAGTATGGTCAGGAGAAGGTGGCGCACATCATCACCTACGGCACAATGGCTACAAAAATGGCTCTAAAAGATGTGGCACGAGTGCAGAAGTTGCCGTTGGCAGAGAGTGACCGCCTTTGCAAGCTTATCCCCGACCATATTCCAGACCCGAACAACAAGGAGAAGGAGTTGAAAATCAACCTCCCGAACTCCATCAATTTCGTGCCCGAGTTGAAGCAGGCGGAGCAGTCCGACGACCCCGTTATGCGTGATACGATTAAGTATGCGTGCGAGTTGGAGGGTAATGTTCGTGGCACGGGCGTACACGCCTGCGGTACAATCATCTGTCGTGATGACATCACCGATTGGGTGCCTGTATCGACCGCCGTGGATAAGGAGACGGGCGAGAAGATGCTCGTGACACAATACGAGGGCTCGGTAATCGAGGATACAGGTCTTATCAAGATGGACTTCCTCGGCTTGAAGAACCTCTCGATTATGAAGGATGCGGTGGAGAACATCAAGCGCATCAAGGGTATTGATGTCGATATCGACAACATTCCGATTGACGATAAAAAGACCTACGACCTCTATTGCGGTGGTTATACATTGGGTACATTCCAGTTCGAGTCGGCAGGTATGCAGAAGCACTTGCGAGATTTGAAGCCTACGGTATTCGAGGACCTTATTGCGATGAATGCGCTCTACCGTCCAGGTCCAATGGATTATATCCCAGACTTTATCGACCGTAAGCACGGACGCAAGCCTATCGAGTACGATATCCCTATTATGGAGAAGTACTTGAAGGATACATACGGTATCACCGTCTATCAGGAGCAGGTTATGTTGCTCTCTCGTCTGCTCGGAAACTTCACCCGAGGCGAGGCCGACACCCTGCGTAAGGCGATGGGTAAGAAGATTCTTGCCAAGCTGATGGAGCTCAAACCTAAATTCTTGGCGGGTGGAGCTGCAAATGGCCACGACGAGAAGACTCTGATAAAGATTTGGGAGGATTGGGAGAAGTTTGCATCATACGCCTTCAACAAGTCGCACGCAACCTGCTACTCGTGGGTGGCATACCAGACCGCCTACCTCAAAGCGAACTATCCGTCGGAGTATATGGCGGCATTGCTCTCGGCAAACCTCAACAGCACCGAGAAGTTGGAACTCTATATGAGCGAGTGTAAGCGAATGGGTATTAAGGTGTTGTCACCTGATATCAATGAGTCGCAGATGCGCTTCTCGTCAAACAAAAATGGCGACATCCGCTTCGGTTTGGCAGCGATTAAGGGCGTTGGCGAAGGTGCCGTAACTGCGATTATCGCCGAGCGAGAGAAGAATGGTCCGTTCAAGAATATATACGACTTCTGCGAGCGTGCAAACTACTCGGCAATCAACCGCAAGTGCGTTGAGAATATCGCAATGTCGGGAGGTTTCGACTCGATAACCGACTTCAACCGTGGTAAGTTCCTCGCAACAGACGATAAGGGCGAGAGCTTTGTGGATGCATTGGTGCGCTATGGAACACGCATACAGACAGAGAAGAACAATGCCCAGCAGAGCCTCTTCGGTGGCGACAACGGAGTCTCGGATATTCAGAAGCCGAATATACCTGTGCGTGGCGATGCCGTGCAGCTCGAACTCCTCAACAAGGAGAAGGATTTGATTGGTATGTATCTCTCGGCTCATCCACTCGACGAGTACAAACTCCTGCTCGACTCGGTATGTAAGTGTTCGCTTAGCGATTTGAACGACCTCGAAAAGATGCGTGGCAAGGAGATTGCCGTTGCTGGTATTGTCACCGACACAACGGAGTTCTACCTCAAAAATGGAACACCTGCGGGCAAGATGACCGTTATGGACTACAACGGAATGTACGAGTTTGCCTTCTTCCGCAAGGACTACGAGATGTTCCGCACAAGGATGTTTAAGGATTACTTCCTGCTTATCCAGGGTCGTGTGCAGCCTCGTCCATACTCCAATCCCGAGGTTTTGGAGTTCAAGGTGCAGAGTGTAACGCAGTTGTCGGATGTGCGAGATGCGGTGCGTGAGATAAAGCTCTACACCCCGACCGAGATACTCACCCGAGAGTTTATTGATGAGCTTATCGAGGTGGCAAAGGTGTCGAAGGGTAAGGCTCAACTCAAATTCTCATTGCAGGATTTGCAGGAAGCGGTGAATGTTTCGGCATACTCACGCAAGTACAAAGTGGCACTCACCAAGGAGATTGCCGAATTTATCGAGAAGCATAATTTGAAATACACAATAACAGTAAACCAATAAAAAACAAAAAGATTATGGCATTAAACATTACAAACGAGAACTATGAGGCGTTGCTCTCGGACAGCAAGCCGTTGGTAATTGATTTTTGGGCAGTATGGTGCGGTCCTTGCCGTGCTATTGCACCGGTTGTTGAGGAGTTGGCAGAGGAGTATGCCGACAAGGTAAATATCGGTAAGTGCGATGTTGAGGAGTGCGACGACATCTCGGCAAGCTACCGTGTTCGCAATGTTCCTACCCTCGTATTCATCAAGGGCGGCGAGGTTGTCGACAAGCATGTTGGTGTAATCAGCAAGGCTGAGTTGAAGGCAAAGATCGACGCATTGCTTTAATTACAATTAAAGCAATGCATTCATATTGACATTCCCCCTAAATCCCCCTGTTGAAAAAGGGGGACTTGTCGCTTCGCTCCGATTAGGGCGGTTATACAAATAAGGGTAATGATGCAAAAAGCGCCACTTTTTGCATCATTACCTTTTTTAGAAGTTATTGCGAGAACGATATGCGCCTCCCATACCGCTTGGGCGAGGGCGAGCCGACTTGCCATCCATTCCTTCGTAGTCGGAGATGTTGCGTGAGCCATTCTTGCCAAAGTGGCGCAGATTATAGACAAACTGCACCATCACATATCGGCCTATTGTGCTATTCAGGGCGTTACGAGTAAAGCCCGAGCCTGTCGAGCGGTTGAAGGCTGTGTTCTGGTTGAAGATATCATTCACGCCAATAAGCACCTCTCCCCTACGATTCTTGAACACCTGCTTGCCGAGATAGATATTACAGAGCAGATATTGCTCGTTGTAGTTGTTCGAGAAGCCGATGTATTGATGATAAGCAGCATTGGCAGTGAGGGTAAAGCCCGGGCCGAATATCCACTTCACCGATGCCGAAGCGGTATGACGGAAGTAGTTGTTTATGATACTCTCGCCATCGTTGGACAGAGCCAGACTGTTCCACGCCTGATTGTAGGTGCCTCGCCACCCTATCGTAAAGTCGATATTTTCGGATATGTTGCTACCCAACGCCATACGGAAGGTGTAGCCGACATTATTCGCCTTGTTGATGCTAAACTTGTGGTTTGCAACATTTTCGAGCAACTCCGTCTGCGATGCGCCGGCATCGTATATTGCGCTTGGCGTAACAGAATAATGCACATTTGCCGCCAAATTGAGATTACACTTCATAAAAGACAACGGCACTCCATACGACACATTTGCACGCACCGACCACATACCGCCGACATTCTCGTAGGAGGTAATCTGCGTTGGGCGATAAGGCTTGCCATTCTCATCTTTCGGAATTAGAATGCCATTCATCTCATCGGGCAAAGCCCATCCTCGGTCGTTATATAGCGTAGATCCCGAAATGGCATCTTGATAGTACTCGCCACGAATCATAGCCATAAAGGTCTGTCCCTTATCCGGCAACGAGAGAATATAGCGGATACTTCCGCTATGCGAATACTCCGGCGAGAGATTGCTGTTGCCCACGCTTATGTTGTTGGGCGAGGCGACATCGAATATATTGTGCAGCTGCGTAACGCTCGGAGCATCCGAATTTGAGCGGAACTGAATACGCAACGAGTTTTGCTTATTGAAGGCATAACGGAACATTGCGTGATACTGCACACTATGATACTGTCTATCGACAAGGCTCGACACATTCGCCCCATTCTCAAAACTTCCATTGCGAGAGAGATTTTCGTACATAACCCTCAATACCAGCATATTGCGTTTTTTGGAGTAGCGGATACCCGGACCTACTCGATGCGTAAGTGTATTGGTCGATGAGTTTATCGAGAGTGCCGAGATTGGTCGCTCCGTATTCGGGAGAAAGTCGGCATCGGTATAGAATGCCTCCTGTTCCTTGCTCTGATTGCGATAGGTGACATTATACTGCGCTGTCAAAGTCCAATTTCGGGCAATCGGCTCGTTATAGTTGATACCGCCACGCAGATTATAGGTGTAGGTCGGCACATTTATATACTCGTAAATCGGAGCGAAGAGTAGCGGATTTTCTGCCATATCGTGCCACGACTTACCCTCGCCAAAGTACTCATCGTACAATGAGCCATAGAGAGGTGAGTCGAAAGGTATCGCCTTGGCGTTGTTCTCCATAATTTGGCGCACGGCACGATTATCTCGATAGCCACCTCTTGCCGTTACGGTCATCGTGCGACCAGGAGCACCCAGGCGCAAGCGGAGCTGCAACATCTCGTTGGCGTTTATGCCTCGCATACGATTTTCGCTCGAACGAGAGTTGTAGGCGAGCGAGCGGAACGATATATCGCTCATTTCGTCGGTATCGAGGTCGGTATCGTTGTTCGAGTAGCCCTCAGTTCTTATTTCAGGGCGATGCCCCTGATAGCTTATCGTTGTACGGGAGGTGAGCTGCATCGAGCGTAAAATCTTCCAATCCAGACGAGCATTAAGTCGGTGATTATTGTTGATTTTCTGCGATGTAGAGAGCGAATAGAGCGTTCCGTATGGTGCCGGCGACTCGTACCAGGTTGTTCGTTCTGAACGATTTTGCGTATCGGTATTATTGAAGAAATAGCTACCTTGGAACTTAACCTGCTTGCGTCGTCCCCAAGTATCGGAGTAGTTCAGACCTACGGCATTCACCAATGCGATACCAGCCTGTGGGCGGACCATAAATTGATTGCCATTGCCACGACCGCCCTTTCCGCCGGAGGTTACTCCCAACAAGTCCTCGAACGAAAAGTTCTGCTGATTGATATTGTTGAACAAGCCCAAGAGGGTGATTTTCTGCTTATTGCGGAAGGAGTTTATATTTCCACCCACGAGATACTTAGGATTGAACGACACATTGTCGGTTTCGGGTTGCCAGCCCAATCCGCCATAGACCTTACCGAACTGACCGTTGCGCATACTCTTTTTGGTCACGAAGTTCAACGCCTTGTAGCTCTCGCCATCGTCGATACCCGCAAACTCCGCCTCGTCGCTCAGTTTATCGAACACCTCGACCTTGTCGATAATCTCGGCAGGGATATTCTTGATAGCCATCGTAACATCGTCGCCAAAGAATTCGTCGCCATCGACAAAGACCTTCTTGACCTGCTCACCCTGCACCTCGACCTGTCCATCTTCGACCACTACACCCGGCATCTTCGAGAGCAACTTCTCCGCCTCGGCATCTTTGGTTGTCTTGAAGGCCGAGGCATTATATATTAAGGTATCGGCATTCTGCGTAGTACGGAACTGATGCACCTCCTTGACCACAGCGTCAATCTTGGTGGCGGACTCACGCATATAGATCTTGCCCAAATCGACCATTTTAGAGCCCGCATTGCAGGCAAACTTTTTGTCGGCATAGCCGATAAAAGATGCGGTAACAACATACTCACCCATCGGAACGGAGAACTCCATATATCCGCCACGCCCCGAGGTGTAGTACGATTTGTCGTTAGGCTCGTTCTTGGGTGCAACCTCGACAACAGCACCCTGCAATGGTTGCTTGGTCTGCTCGTCTAAGATTGAGAATATAACCTTTGCTCGGTTTTGCGCCATAGCACCCATTGAGCAAAGGATAAAAAATAGTAGTAATGGAAGTCGCTTCATCTCTCCGTCGTGAGTTTTAACATCTACAAAGATAGCACAATCAGACAAAAGTTAAAAGCAAAAGGGTGAAATGACCTTTTCGTGAGGTGAAACAGACAAACTGCACAAAAAAGCCGAGGAAATTTCCTCGGCTTTAATATAAGGGCTAATAACGGCCAGTAAGGGCTAGTAAGGGCTAGTAAAGATTTTATTACTTTTTATCCCTATGAGTTCTGCGCTCTTGGCTTAGTTTTTCACGAAAACCACCCTCTGCAATAAAGCGTTCGCTGATTTTCAAAATATACCTATATAATAAGTAATCGCACTGATTCAATAAGATAATAGCCAAATTAGCAATCGTTTCAGCACTTCGAGTCTTGATAATTTCACGCCAAAAAGCCGACTCGTTGTGTTCTTTGCCTAACTGTTGTGCTTTAACAAACTCGTTTGAATCCGACTCCCACTGCCTAAAATTACGAACACGCAAATAATCTTCATAATCGCACAGTAACTCCTTCAAGCTATTCTTCGCAACGCTCATCAGTTTTAGTTCAGCCTCCTTTGAAGTTGCTCCGGCACCGTATCCTTCTACAATATTCTGTTTTCCGGAACGAGCAGCTTGCAACATTTGGTCGATAGTGCGATCTCCCTTCTCTAAAAAATTGCTCGTAAAGAAAAAGGTAATATCATAGATAGACTCCGCCTTCTGATACGAAAGCAGAGTCTTGTAATTATTCTTATTTGGTACAAGATTTACCATTATCCGAACTTCGTTACTAGCCCTTACTAGCCTTTACTAGCCTTTACTAGCCTTTATAATTTTTCAGGTTTGGCTACACCAAACCTGAAAATCCCATAAATGCCATAGCCAAAATCGAGGCGGTAATCAAGGCGATAGGTACACCCTGGAATGCCTTTGGAGCCTCCTCGAACTCGATGCGCTCACGCAAGCCCGCAAAGATTACGAGTGCCAAAGCGAAGCCCAAGGCGGTAGCCACATTATAGACTACACCCTGCAAGAGCGAAAACTCCTTCTGAATCATCAGAATAGCCACACCAAGCACTGCGCAGTTGGTGGTAATGAGCGGCAGGAAGATACCCAACGCCTGATACAACGACGGCGACACCTTCTTCAAGACAATCTCCACCATCTGCACCAACGCCGCAATAACGAGGATAAAGACAATTGTCTGCATATACTCGATACCGAGTGGTACGAGGATATAGGTCTGAATAAGCCAAGTAACCACAGCCGACAACGCCATAACGAAGGTTACGGCTGCACCCATACCCATCGAGGTCTCGACCTTCGACGAAACGCCAAGGAATGGACAGATACCGAGGAACTGCGCCAGCACGACATTATTTACGAATATCGCACCTATGATAATTGCAAAATATGATAACTCCATAGCCCTATTTCTTTAAGAATTTGTTGAACAATACCATCAAGAAGCCCAGCACAAGGAACGCTCCCGGAGCCAGAACAAATACCAACGGCATATAGTCGCCACAACCGAGGTCATAGCCGAAGATTGCACCGCTGCCCAACACCTCACGCACGGCACCTATAACGGTCAATGAGAGTGTGAAGCCCAAGCCGATACCTACACCGTCGAGAGCCGAGTCGAAGACTCCATTCTTCGATGCGAACGCCTCGGCACGACCGAGAATAATGCAATTCACCACGATAAGCGGAATAAACACACCGAGCGATGCGTAGAGCGAAGGCACAAACGCCTGCATCAACATCTGAATAACTGTTACGAACGATGCGATAACCACGATAAATGCCGGAATACGCACCTTATCGGGGATAAGATTCTTGATGAGTGCGATTACCATATTCGACATAATCAGCACCGCCATAGTTGCCACACCCATACCAAAGCCATTCTCTGCCGAGGTGGTTGTTCCGAGCGTAGGACACATACCCAAGACCAAAACGAAGGTTGGGTTCTCCTTGATAACGCCACGCCATACGAGGAGCAGCTTATCTTTCAAGAAAGTTGTTACTTTATTTGCCATAATTACTCCTTTCCTCTTTTAGGCTCGAAGTTTCCGTGATTGGAAGCCTCGCCACCGTTAGTATTTGATGCACCCGTAGTAGCCTGAACCTCTCTCTCCCAGCCGGCTACAACCTTGAATACCGAGTAGGCACGAGCCACAGCCTCGGCGTATGCACGAGATGAGATTGTTGCAGCGGTCAAAGCATCGACATCGCCACCATCTTTCTTTACTTTAAGATTTGTCTTTGGAGCCTCCTTGCCCTGGATGCTCGCCAAGAGAGGGTTGCCCTCCTCGGTCATCTTTGCGCCCAAGCCTGGGGTTTCCGCCTGCTCCAATACATTGACATTCAAGATAGTGCCCTTTGTATCGAAGCCTACCATAAGGCGTACCAAGCCGCTAAAACCATTCTTGGTTGCCGACTCGATAGCGTAGCCTACGACCTCGCCCTCCTTGGTTGCCTTGTAGGCAACAATCAGCAACTCGTCTGCCGTATGCTCGCTCTTCTCGGTTGCATCGAACTCGGGCAGTACCTCTGCCAAAGCAGCCTTAACAGCCGCCTCCTTTGCTCTTGCGATAGGCTCCACGGTAATCATATTTACCAAGCCCACGCAAGCCGACGAGATGAGGGTGATGCAGAAAAGCACCAACACCATATTCTTCAATGAACTCTTCATATCGCTTGCCCTCCTACTTTTTAGCACCGAAACGGCGTGGTTTGATATACTTATTTATAAGAGGTACTACGCTATTCATAATAAGGATAGCGAACGACATACCCTCGGGATATGCACCCCACAAGCGGATAATCATTGTAATAGCGCCGATACCTACGCCGTAGATAACCATACCCTTGGTAGTCATTGGCGAGGTTACATAGTCGGTAGCCATAAATACTGCGCCCAGCACTACTCCACCGCTCAGAAGGTGGAACAATGCGAAGTTAGACACGAGGTGTGGCGTATCTAACGAGAATGCACCATACACGGCAGCAAACACTGCAACGGTTGCAAAAATCGACACCGGAATATGCCAAGTGATAACACGACGCACCAACAAGTAGGCAAAGCCGAGCAGGAGTGCCAAAGTTGCAATCTCGCCAAACGAGCCCGCCATATTACCTGCGAACATACCCAGCGCATCTATCTCTGCGAAGTTCATCAAGCCTGCCTTGGCTGCTGCCAACGGAGTTGCGCCCGAGTAGGCATCGACAAAGCCCTCGGTCGAAGGCATTGCAAACGATGTCATCTGCACAGGGTAGGCAATCAAGAGGAATACACGAGCTACGATTGCGGGGTTGAATGGGTTTTTGCCAAGACCACCAAACGGCATCTTCGCAACACCGATAGCAATGAGTGCGCCCACCGCAACAATCCACAACGGAATGTTAGCCGGCATATTCATCGCCAACAACAAACCCGTAACCACAGCCGAAAGGTTGGTTATGGTCTGCTTGCCACGCACCAAAAATTTCTGAATCAATGCTTCGAAAAGCACACAGCAGCCAATCGAAACTGCTGTTACTGCCAACACGCCCCAGCCATAGACATAGACCGACACCGCCAACGCAGGCAAGAGTGCGATAATTACATCGCCCATCAACTTTGTTGTCGAAAGAGGTCCGTGAACATGCGGAGCCGAGGCTACAATAGTTCTGTTTGCCATATCTTTTTCTCCTTTATTTCTTTGCGTTACGAGCACGGATAATACCCATCACAGTCTGCTTACCAAGGCGTACATAGTCGAGCAACGCAATGTTGGCAGGACAGGTAAATTGGCAGCAACCGCACTCAATACAACTTACAATATCGTTCTGCTCCATTGCATCCCAAGCCTTCTTCTTCGACTGCTTTGCAAGGAGATAAGGCTCCAAGCCCATAGGGCAAGCCTCGATACACTTTGCGCACTTGATACAAGCCGAAGGCTCGCCACGCAATGCCTCGGCACCACTTATAACGGTAATACCCGAGCAGCCCTTCATCACAGGCGACTGCAAGTTCGACATCGGGCGACCCATCATAGGACCTCCGTTCAACACTCGGTTATCGCCCTCGGGCAGACCACCACACTTCTCGACAAGAGCCGAAACAGGTGTTCCGAAGCGAGTAAGCAAGTTCTTGGTATCCTTAATCGACTTACCTGTAACAGTAACCACACGCTGAACGAGTGGCTTGTTCTTCTGCACCGCCTCATAGACTGCCACTGCGGTCGATGCGTTGCAAACCACTGCACCCACATCAATCGGAAGTGCCGGTGGAGCAGGTACCTCACGACCCGTAACGGCAGCAATGAGTTGCTTCTCACCACCCTGCGGATACATTGTTTTGAGAGCCTTAACCTCGATACCCTCGTAGCCCTTCGCCAACTCGGCAAGGTGCTTGATTGCATCCGGTTTATTGTTCTCTACGCCAATCACAGCCTTCTCAACCGAAACGGCCTTCATCAAAATAGAAGTACCGACTAACAACTCCTCGCCACGCTCCAACATTGTGCGATAGTCCGAGGTGAGGTATGGCTCGCACTCCACGCCATTGATAATCAATATCTCTGCCTTCTTGCCCTCCGGGATAGACAACTTAACATGGGTTGGGAATGTCGCACCACCCATACCTACGATACCGCACTCCTTGATGCGTGCGATAATCTCGGCAGAGGGGAGGTTGCACTCCTTAACGAGGTCGGTCGAGAGGTCGATACCCTCTGCCCACTCGTCGCCCTCACGCTTGATCGAAATCATCATCTGGCGCAAACCCTGGCCGTTTAGTTGCAAATCGACAGCGGTTACTGTACCCGAAATCGGAGCGTGGATATTCGCCGACATAAAGCCCGTAGCCTCGGCAATCTTATCGCCCACCTTCACAGTGTCGCCCTTCTTGACGAGTGCCGTAGCAGGTGCTCCGATATGCTGTGCAAGCGGAATAGTCACCACATCGGGCAACTCCATAGGCTCAATCGCTTTCGCCTTGCTCCACTTTTTATTTTCTGACGGATGAACTCCGCCAATTGGAAAAGTTTTCATATTCATTTAGCTTTTAGCCATTAGCCCTTAGCCATTGGCTTTTTTATTTAGTTTCAGTTTTGGTTTCTGGTTTCTCCTTTGGAGGGAGTGGAGCGAGTCCAATCATCTTGATTGCTCCCGTAGGGCACTCTGCTACGCACTTGCGGCACAAGCGGCACTTTGTAGAGTCGATAAATGCCACATTGTTCTCGATGGTGATTGCTCCGAACTCGCAGACCTTCGAGCACTTACCGCATCCGATACAACCCGCCTTGCAAGCCTTCATCGTTGCAGGACCCTTGTCCTTCGATACGCACGATACATAGATTGCACGACCCTTTGGCCACTTCTTGCGCAACTCGATAATGCCCTTCGGGCACGCCGAAACGCAAGCACCGCAGGCGGTACACTTCTCGGCATCGACCTCCGCTAAACCTGTTTCAGGGTTGATGTGAATAGCATCGAAAGCACACGCCACAACGCAGTCGCCATAGCCCAAACAGCCGTAGGCGCAATTTGTCTCGCCCACATAGGTTGCCGAGGCGATAGCGCACGACTTGGTACCTGCGTATGTCGAGGTGCGAGGTCGCTTCTCGCAAGTACCACCGCAACGAACGGTTGCAACCTGCGGCTCCTTCACCGGTGCTGCCTTACCGAGGTAGTCGGCAACAGCCTTCATACAGTCGGCACCACCCACCGAGCAGTAGAGCGATGAGATATCCTCCTGCTCAACCAATGCACTTGCCAAACCACGACAGCCCGGAAAACCGCAACCACCGCAATTGGCACCCGGGAGCATCTTCTCGACATCGTCGATGCGAGGATCCTCCTCCACCTTGAACTTCTGCGCCACGAAGTAGAGGATCAAAGCCGCTACCACGCCCACAGCGCAAAGTGTAACGATTGTAAAAATTAGAGTATTCATCTCTTTTTTAGGTTAATTTTTATATTTTGTTAATTGTAAATACAACTCTTCTCGAAATCTTATTGCGAAAGAGATACAATATCGCATAATAGAGAGCGGTAGAGCCCAAAGAGATTAGCGCAGATAACCCTTCCAAGCAACCCAGCGAAATCGCAACTGCCAACGCTCCGACAAGAACGACCAACGGCACAACATAGCAAAACAGAACAGCAATCAAGCCCAGGCTTTGACGAGCTGTAACATTGACAACCTCACCAATAGAGTAGTTTTGAGCGTCGTCGGTATAGACCATAATCTCACGAGTAGTGCCCTGACCCATCGCGCACGCCTTGCGTGAGGCGCACGAGCCACAAGCCTCCATCACCTCGATATCTACACGCACAAAGTTGCGCCCCACGAGCGCAACAGTGCCTTTGTGTTCTATTTGGTTTGGCTGTTTCACCGCAAGAGAACTTAATCTCCGTACTTATTGATAAGAGGCATCAATCGCTCGTGACCAAATGCACACGCCGAGAGTCGCAACACAGGAGGGAACTGATAGCGTTTCTTCTCGTTCTGCATAACCATCGAGTGAATCTTCTCGACAACATCGGCATCGAAGCCCGCATTGATAATCTCCTCACGGTGCTGACCCTGCTCGATCATTCGCATCAGAATGGCATCGACAACCTCATACTTAGGCAGGTCATCGCTATCCTTCTGACCAGGGCGCAACTCCGACGACGGCTCCTTTTCCAAGATATTCTCAGGAATTATATTGCCTTTCGTCTTGTTGATGTAGCGAGCCACATCGAACATCTCGGTCTTGTAGAGGTCGCCCGTAACACTAAATGCACCTGCGGTGTCGCCATAGAGGGTGCACATTCCGAGCGCATTCTCGCTCTTATTCGACGAGTTGAGCACCACATAACCCTTTTTGTTCTGCACCGCCATCAACATAATGGTACGCAGACGAGCCTGAATATTCTCCTCGGTAGCATCGAACTCGTGACCACCGATAGCCGGCTTCAAGGTATTTACAATCGAGGTATATGCCTCCGAAATAGGCAATACGCTATACTCTACACCTATGCTCTCTGCCAACTGCTGCGCATCGATTACGGAGTGGTCGGTCGAGAACTGCGACGGCATCAGCAACGCAAAGACATTCTCCTTGCCGAGAGCCTCCACAGCAATGCAGGTCACGACTGCCGAGTCGATACCGCCCGACAATCCCACGCAAGCCTTCTTGTAGCCGTTCTTGCGGAAGTAGTCACGCAAGCCCAACACCGCAGCGTTGTAGATGTAGCCTGTACGCTCGTGACGCTCCAACTCCTTAGGCAACTCGCAAGGCTTATTCTCTGCCAAAGTATCATATACGGCAAAGTCCTCCTCGAACGACTTCATAAGCAGTGCGATATCGCCCTTATCGTTGATGACGCACGAAGTACCATCGTAGACAATCTCGCCCGAGCCGCCAACCTGATTTACGAGAACAATGGTCTTCGACTCCACGAATGCAAGGTTGTGCATAGTCTCGTAGCGATACGACATCAAGCCCTTGCCATAGCGGCGAGCATTGATACTGAAAATAATATCGACATCACGATCCACATCTTTCAGGAAGCTGAAATCGTCGCCCACAACGATGGCAACCTTCTCGCCGGCAATGCGAACGACCTTCACGCCCTCGCCGCTGCTCAAAAAGCCCATCTCTCGGCGAGCCGTAATATTTGCCTTTGTGATGTAGCGCTTGATCTGTCCGTTCTCGATAACCACCGCAGCACTCTGTGAGCCGTTCTGCATAAGTACAGGCGTACCCACAACAGCGGTAATACCGTTGCAGTAGGAGGCAATCTCGTCGAGAGCCTCGTCACAAAGTTCCAAGAATGTGGTTTTACGGAGAAGGTCGAACGCAGGAGTGCCACTCAATGCCTGCTCGGCAAAGATTACGACATCTGCGCCCTCGAACTTTGCACGCTCAACCGCAATGATGATTTTGGCGGTATTGCCTGCGATATCTCCAATGGTGTAGTTTAATTGTGCTAATGCTATTTTCATCGCTTAAATCGGGAATGTTTCTCTTTGAGCGCAAATATAATTATAATTTTCTAAATTATAAACTTTTCACGCTCTTTTTCCCGATTTTAGAGATTTTAGAGTTTTTGCGACAAAAGACGGAACGACCACGGCTCCATATCGCCCCAGGTATGCTCGTAGAGAGTTGTCGGCTCGCCCGTCAGCACATCGGTGTATTCGCCGGCATAGATTCCCGTATGGAAATCGGCAAATATCCTGTATGGCGAGAGGTTTGCGATATAGACCACTCTACCCTGCTGATTTTCACGCACAAAGGTCAGCAAGCAGTCGGGAGCATTGTTGTTTATCTCGACAAACGAGCCACCCAAATCTGCCGAGCAAAGGGCAGAGAAGGAGTGTTTCAGTTCGCACAAACGGCTATACTTTTCGGTTGCCTTGTTAGGCTCGAATTTTGGCATTGCATCCTTATCGAAGAAGGCAAACGAGTGGTCGTAGCCAATCTCCTGACCCGTATAAATCAGCGGGAACGACTTCGGCAAGACAAAAGTAAGGGCAGTCATAGCCTCCAATGCATCGCCAAAACGGCTCTGCTCACTACCACTCCACGAATTTTCGTCGTGGTTGGAGGTGAAGGTCATATGCATCGAACTCTGCGGATAGTCGTTTAGCAGAGAGTATATCTTGTTTCGCAACTCCCAAACACGAGATTTGCCCTGCGCAACATCGACCATCGAGTGGTGCAACTCCCAGCCATAGCAGGCATCGAAGGCTTTGTCGAAAAACTCGACACCCTCCGCCTCGGCAAGCATAAAAATATCCTTTTTCACGCTTTGCAACTCTCGGCGCACCTCCTGCCAGAAGCCCAGAGGAACGAGCATTGCCATATCGCAGCGGAAGCCATCGACCTTATGCTTTGTGACCCAGAATTTCATCGACTCGATTTGCCCCTGCCACACCTCCTTTTCGGCATAGTTTAGCTTGGCGGTATCGCTCCAATCCCAAGGCACTTTTGCCACCCCTTGTTCATCTCGCTCATACCAACTTACAGGTTTATTTTTCAGCCACTTGGCATCACGAGCCGTATGATTTGCAACCCAATCGAGAATAACCTTCATACCAAGGCGGTGAGCCTCCTTGACAAAGGCGTCGAAGTCGGCCATTTTGCCAAACTCGGGATTGACTGCGCAGTAGTCCGAAATGGAGTAATAGGAGCCAAGCGACCCCTTGCGCTCGACCTTACCAATCGGATATATAGGCATCAGCCAAATGATGTCGACACCCATATCCTTCAAATGTTGCAAATGACGCATTGCCGAAGAGAAGGTACCCTCCTCGGTCAGCTGTCGCACATTCATCTCATAAATCACTCCGTCGTAACTCCAAACTGCGTGTTGCATACTTTTTGATTGCTGTTTTCTATTTTTCCGACTCCAAAAATAGGTAAAACCATCCAAAAATGCAAATCAAAACCTCTGTAATATTTTAGCTAAAAACTTTGTTTTTATATAAATATGTGGTATATTTGCACGATATTGTGCGACTACGCCACAAAACAAGCAATAATTTAATATAAACAGATAAACAAAATGAGAAAAACAGTTAAAATCTTATCGATGATTTTGCTCGCTGCAATGCTCGTTGGTTGCAACGCCTCGAAGCGAATCATCTACGATTTCAACAAGGAGGAGTCGGTGAAGGCTATGCTTGCCGATGGTCAAATCAGAATCAAGCCGCTCGACCGCCTCACAGTTGTTGTATCGAGCCAAAATCCAGAGTTGGCTGCACCATTCAACGCTCCGACATCGTATAACTCGTTGTCGCACAACCCTGTTGGAGTATCCTCGTCAAACGGCTTGCAGTCGTTGCAGGTGCGCACCGTAGCCGAGGATGGAACAATGGAGTTCCCGCTCATTGGCAAGGTTGATTGTAAGGGTAAGACCCGTAAGGAGTTGTCAGACGAGATTGCAAAGAAGATTATCGAGGGTGGCTACATCAGCGACGCTATCGTAAATATCCAATTTGCCGATATGAAGTTCTTCGTTCTCGGTGAGGTGGCTCGCCCGGGTCAGTTCGACATCACTCGTGACAAGATTACCGTATTGGAGGCTTTGGCTATGGCGGGCGATATGACCATCTTTGGTAATCGTGCAAATGTTGCTGTCATCCGTCGCAATGGCGACAAGGAGTACGAGGTGTTCGAGTTGAACTTCCTCGAAGGCGACCAGATGACCTCGCCTGCATTCTACTTGCAGCAGGGCGATGTAATCTATGTTCAGCCAAACAAGTACAAGGCGGCAACTTCGGAGATTAACCAGAACAGAACTTTCTGGCTCTCGATTGTCAGCACCCTCATCACAGCAACTTCGTTGGTACTCACAATTGTTAACTTTGCACAAAGACAGTAAGCCATGGAAAATACACTTCATAACAACACGCAGCGTTCGCACGAGGAGAGCATCTTCCAGCGCACGGTTTCGATTCGTGAGATAGTTACCAAATCTCTGAAAAATTGGTATTGGTTCGGCATTTCTGCCTTCGTATTCTTATGTATCGGAGCATTCTATCTGCTCTCGACATCGCCTGTATATCACCGTGAGGCGACTGTCCTCATCAAGGATGCTCGTCGTGGTAGTGCAGCCAGCGAGCTCTCGGCATTTGCCGATATCGCAGGTATCTCGACCCGTCGAAGCGTAGATAACGAGTTGTATGTTTTGCAGGCTCGTCGTCTTATGTTGGAGGTTGTGGATCGTTTGAACCTCACTCACAACTACGCCTTGGAGTCGAGATTTCGTTCTATTCCTCTTTACAAGAACTCCCCTATCGAGGCGGTATATGTTGATGATTTGGGTGGCAAGGGATGCGCCTTCACTGCTCTCTTGGGCGAGGATGGCGTAACCATTTCGGAGTTCTCGTGCTCTCGCAACGCAAACGAGAAGGCAGAGAAGAAGAGCGATGAACTCTTCACCGCATCGGCTAAGTATGGCGAGGTTATCAACCTCCCTATCGGTCAGGTTACAATCAACCCTACCCTCTACTTCAATCCTGAGTTGGTTGGCAAGGAGATAAAGGTATCGAAGCTCAACAGAGATGTACTCGCTACTGCATACCGCAACCGAGTACAGATGTCGGTAGCAAGCAAGATGTCGTCGATTATCAACCTCTCGCTCAACGATGTTGTACCTCAGCGTGCAGACGATATTCTCAACACCCTGCTCGATGTATATAACGACGATGCTGTCTATGACAAGCAGATTGTTGCCGAGGCTACTGCAAAGTTCATCACCGAGCGTTTGCAGGTTATTGGCCAGGAGTTGCACAACATCGATGGCGACATCAAATCGTTCAAGGATAAGAACAATATCGTCGATATCAAGACCGAGGCGACACGCCGTACCGAGGGTGCGATGCGCTACGAGCAGGAGATTGCCGTAACAAGCAACCAGATTGCGATGTCGAAGTTCATCCGTGACTATTTGAGCGACAATGCAAAGGATGTAAATATCATCCCAGCAACAACTTACGATGGCAACTCGGCTATTGCCGTGCAGATTGCCGACTACAACGAGTTGGTTATCCGTCGTTTGAAGCTCGGTAACGATAGCGAGAATAACCCACTCGTACAGCAGTTGAACAACAACATCATCTCGACCAAGAATGCCATCTTGGTATCGCTCACCTCCAACATCAAGGCTTTGGAGATTAAGCTCTCGAACTTGGAGGCTGAGGAGCGCAAAATCAACAGTATGATTGGCGCAGTACCAAAGCAGGAGCAGGAGTACCTCTCGATTGCTCGTCAGCAGAAGATTAAGGAGGAGTTGTACCTCTATCTCTTGACCAAGAGCGAGGAGAATGCTATCTCGTTGGCAATCACCGAGCGCCCTGCACGAGTTGTCGATTACGCATTCGGCTCGCCTCGCCCTGTGTCGCCTAACAAGCCGTTGATTCTCTTGGCTATGTTGGTTATGGGCTTGGGATTGCCACTCGTAATCATCTACCTCCTTATCCTCACCGATTCGAAGGTTCAGGGTAAGCACGATATCGTCAAGTACTGCACCGTGCCATACCTCGGCGACATTCCTACATTCGAGGGTCACCTCAATCGCTCGATTGCTGTGCGTGAGAGCGGTCGTGACAATGTTTCGGAGGCATTCAAGATTTTGCGTACCAATATGGGCTTTATGTCGGGTGGTCAGAAGCAACAGGTTATCCTCACCACCTCGTCGAATGCTCACGCAGGTAAGACCTTCGTTTCGATGAACCTCGGTATGACCTTGGCATTCTCGGGCAACAAGGTGTTGATGGTCGACCTCGACCTTCGTCGTCGTACTCTGTCGAAGCATATGGGTCAGCGTAGCAACCCGAATGGTGTTACCAAGTATTTGAGCTCGGCAGATACTCAGATTAACGATATCATCACCAAGAGTGGTTTGCACGAGAACTTCGACTTCATCTACGCAGGTTTGCAGCCGCCAAACCCTGCCGAGTTGTTGATGTCGAAGCGTTTGGATGCCCTCTTCGAGGAGTGTCGCAAGCACTACGACTACATCATCATCGACAGCGTTCCGGCACTTATCATTGCCGACGCATTGATTACCAGCCGTGTTGCCGATTTGAGCATCTATGTTGTTCGTGAGGGCTTGTTGGAGCGTCAGCAGTTGCCTGATATCAACGCACTGCACGCAGAGAACAAGTTGAAGAATATGTGTATTGTTCTCAACGGCGCAAGCGAGAGCCGTCAGTCGTATGGATACAGCTACCGCTACCAATACACCTCGGGCTCGGACAAGAACAACCACGGTTGGCGCAAGGTTTTGAAGAAGTTAGGTCTGCTTAAATAGTAAAATCAGCTGATATTATGTCTTACACAGGACTATACATAGCGGTCGATTTCGACGGCACATGTGTAACTCACGAGTACCCATACATAGGTCAGGATGTGGGTGCGGTGCCCGTACTGCAAGAGTTGGCAGAGCAGGGTCACTACCTTATCCTCTACACTATGCGTAGCGGCAAGCTCGAAAAGGAGGCGGTGCAGTGGTTTAAGGAGAACAATATTCCGCTCTACGCCGTAAATTCGAACCCTACGCAGAAGAAGTGGACAAAGTCGCCAAAGGTTCACGCCGATGTATATATCGACGACGGAGCATTGGGTGTACCGCTCATCCACTCGATGACCACCTCCCGCCCCTATGTAGATTGGGTAAAGGTTCGTGAGTGGCTTGTGCAGGAGGGATTCTTGTAGAATGCAAAATGCAAAATGCAAAATGCAGAATTGAATAATAAAATAATTTTGAATTTTGCATTCTGAATTCTGAATTTACAAATAGATGGATGACACAACTTGTCATCCATCTATTTTATTTCTGCCATTTTGGCAGAGGTTGCGGTGTGGCACAAGGTTTGAGCAATAGAATTTCAAAAGCAAAAATAACAACAATAATATAAATAGGTATGAAAAACGGAAAAATTGGGGTAACAACCGAAAACATCTTCCCCGTAATCAAAAAATTCTTATACTCCGACCACGAGATTTTCTTGCGTGAGTTGGTATCGAATGCTGTGGATGCAACGCAGAAGTTGCGTACCCTCGCCTCGACGGGCGTATTTGCCGGTGAGACAGGAGAGCTGGCAGTGCGTATTGCCGTAGATAAGGAGGCTCGCACTCTCTCGGTTACCGACAATGGTATCGGTATGTCGGCAGAGGAGGTTGATAAGTATATCAATCAGATTGCCTTCTCGGGCGCAGAGGAGTTCCTCGCAAAGTACCAAAATCAGGCTATCATCGGACACTTCGGCTTGGGTTTCTACTCGGCATTTATGGTGTCGGACAAGGTGGAGATCTTCACTCAGTCTTACGACAACGAGAAGCCTTCGGTGCATTGGTCGTGCGACGGCTCGCCAGAGTATGCGATGGAGGAGCTCTCGGAGAAGCGTGAGCGTGGTACAACCATCGTTTTGCACCTCTCGGAGGAGTGCGCAGAGTATGCCGAGGAGAGCAAAGTGAGCGAGTTGCTCAACAAATATTGCCGTTTCTTGCCTGTGCCAATCATCTTTGGCAAGGTGAAGGAGTGGAAGGATGGCAAGTATGTCGATACCGAGAAGGATAACCAGATTAACGACACCGAGCCACTCTGGACTCGCAAGCCTGCGGATATCACCGAGGAGCAGTACAAGGCGTTCTATCAGGCGTTGTACCCTATGAGCGAGGAGCCGTTGTTCTCAATTCACCTGAACATCGACTATCCATTCAACCTCACGGGCATCTTGTATTTCCCTCGCATTCACAACAACTTCGAGATTCAGAAGAACAAGATTCAGCTCTACTGCAACCAGGTATTCGTAACCGACGAGGTGCAGGGCATTGTACCTGAATATTTGACACTCTTGCACGGCGTTATCGACTCGCCGGATATTCCGTTGAATGTATCTCGTTCGTACTTGCAGAGCGACAGCAATGTGAAGAAGATTTCGGGCTACATCACCCGCAAGGTTGCCGAGCGCTTGAACGAGCTGTTCACCTCGATGCGTGCAGAGTACGAGCAGAAGTGGGACGATCTGAAAATCTTTATCCAATACGGCATCCTCACCGACGAGAAGTTTGCCGAGAAGGCTGCGCAGTGTATGTTGTGGAAGAACACCGAGGGCAAGTACTTCACTACCGAGGAGTATTGCACCGCAGTTAAGGATTTGCAGACCGACAAGGATGACAAACTCATCATCCTCTACACCGACGATATCGTGGGCAAGCACTCGTTCTTGCAGTCGGCAAAGGCGAAGGGCTACGATGTGTTGGAGATGAATGGTCAGCTCGACAGCCACTACATCAATTGGTACGAGCAGAAGAATGAAAATACCCGCTTTGTGCGTGTGGATAGCGACATCATCGACCACCTTATTCGCAAGAAGGAGGAGCAGAAGATATCGTTGAGCGAGGCACAGCAGGAGATTATGCGCCCAGTATTCGAGTCGCAGTTGCCAACCGACGAGGATATTCGCTACAACATCTCGTTCGAGGCTATGTCGGCAGAGGATGCGCCTATCGTGATTACGCAGAACGAGTTTATGCGCCGAATGAAGGATATGGCGAAGCTCTCGGGTGGTCAGATGAGCCAATTCTACGGTCAGATGCCTGACAACTTCACTATCGCTGTGAATGGCAACCACCCTATCGTAATCGACATCCTCGATTCGGTAGAGAAGGCCTATGGCGACAAGTTGAAGAGCATAACCAAGAAGATTGATGCAGCCGTAGCCGAGGAGAGTCGCTTCGAGGAGATGACCAAGGGCAAGAAGGATGAGGAGCTCTCGCAGGAGGAGAAGGATATGCGTGAGGAGTTGTCGAAGCGCATTTTGGAGCTTCGTGATGAGCGCAACCTCCGCCTCAAAGAGATTGGCAAGGAGAACTCGCTCGTCAGACAGATTATCGACCTGGCACTCCTCTCGAACGGAATGTTGAAGGGCAAAAATCTCTCGGACTTCATCCAACGCTCAATCTCGCTGATTGGACAGAAGGAGTAAAGAGAAAAGGACTGCTACAAAGCAGTCCTTTTCTCTTTTGGGCTATTGGCCATTGGCCTATTCTTTACATTTATTCAAAATCGGAGATGATGAGATTATTTTTGTGCGAAGCGAGGGAGCGAAAGCGGAGCATAGTAGGCCTATGTGAGCATTTCGCTATCCGACGCTCTCGTGCAAAAAGAACTCATCAGAACGATTTTACTCCATCAGGGCAGTGATCTTCTCCACCACATACTGCGGTGCTCGGCAAGGTCGTCGGGTCTCGCCATTGAGGAAGCCGAGCCAGGTGTGACCGGTGTTGATGAGGGTACCTGCCTCGTTATAAATCTCGTAGCGCACCTTAAAGCGCACCATCGGCACCTCCTCGACAATCACTCGCACGGTAAGCAGGTCGTCGAAATATGCCGGTTGGATATACTTACAGCCCACCTCCAAGATTGGCGAGATGATACCTCGCTGCTCCATCTCGAAGTAGGAGAGCCCCCACTCTCGCAACGCTGCAACACGAGCCATCTCGTAATAGACGATGTAGTTCGAGTGATGCACGATACCCATCTTGTCGGTATCCTTGTAGTTCACTCTAATCTTTAAGTCGTAAGTTATCATAGTAAAATCTCTATTTTCTGCGAAAAATACTCTCGCTGTCGAACTACCCCATTTTCGACCTCGCAAGTTGCAACTTTTCCATTTATAATGCAGGGGTAGCGACCCTCTCGGGGTAGGAGTTTGTATCGGTCGGTAGCCACTCTACCCTCCTCGTCGGCTATACCTATTATTATATAGGGGTGACCGAGCATCTGTCGTGCAAGTACAATATCGCCCTCCGAAAGAGCCTTGCGGATGGTGGTCGAACTGACTTTGTTTCCGTTGTCGGTATATTGTGCCACCTCAACAACCTGCAATGAGGTGTGTTCGACCAAAAAGGCGTGGTCACCAGCCTTGTTGTGTCCAAAGTGGTGGTTGTAGCCTATAACCAGCTGCTTTATATTCAATTTTGCCACCAGGTAGTCGTGGATAAACTCCTCGTGCGAAAGGCGGCTGAATGCCTTGTCGAAGGGTATCACGACCACATAGTCGACACCCGCCATCTCCAACATGGCGCACTTCTCCTCGAATGACGAGAGGAGCAACAACCCCTCATCGTTGCCGAGTGTGATGCGTGGATGAGGTTCGAAGGTGAGGACAACGCTCTCGCCACCCGACTCCTTTGCTCTGCGGACAACCTCATCGAGGAGGATGCGATGACCGCAATGAACTCCGTCGTAGGAGCCCACCGTAGCCACGGCATTGTGCAGCGCAGGGGGAGAGTCAAAGCCTCGGACAACCTTCATCTCGCCACTACTGATTATTCTCCTCGGCAGCCTTCACGAAGTAGGCTACTTTTTCGAGGATGGTTGTGATATCGTAATTCTCGACCACAATGCCCTGTGGGAAGTTCATCGGCACCGAGGTAAAGTTCAATACGCCCTTAATTCCGGCATTGATAATCGGCACGGCATACTGCGCAGCCAACGACGATGGCAGAGAGATAATCACGATGCTGATATCGTTCTGCTCGACCACCTCCTCGAAGTCGTCGATATGGTAGCACGGAATATCCATAATGGTCTGCCCAACCTTCTTATCATCGACATCGAAGGCAGCCGTGATGCGGATATTCAATTGCTTCGAGTTGAAGTACTTGGTAATCGCCTGACCGAGGTGTCCCATACCCATAACCGCCACCTTCATCGTATTCTCGCTATAAAGTATCGAGTCGATAAAGTCGATCAAATCCTTCACATCGTAGCCCTTCTTCGTATCGCTCGAAAAGCCAATCAGCATCAGGTCACGACGCACCTGCACAGCCGTTATGCCGTGCATACCTGCCAGGATATGCGAAAAGACATGGGTAATACCTCGCTTGTGGCAAGCAAGCAGCGTTCGGCGATACTCGCTGAGTCGCTCGATGGTCTTCTCGGGAATAGGGGTCTGTATATTTGGCATTTTCTATTCGGTTGTTATGGTGAAGTTACTGTTATAATTGACCTTTATCCATTGGTTGTTGATACGCACCCCCGTTGCAGGGTTGCTCTCGAAGGCGTATGGCGTAAGTAGCGGCATCAGATGTGCTCCCTCCAAGCCCGTTTCGATTGCGCCATAGAGCGATTTTACGAAGACTACCGCAGCATCGTAGCCACGATAGGCATAGAGCGACGGCAAGGCATTAAACTCCTCGACAAAGCGTTTGTCGAATGCCTTAATCTTCGGCTCGCTACGGCGTGCGTGGTAGGTCGAGAGCATCGTTACATTGTTGGTGAAGAGTATCGCACGGTCGATATTGCGATAGCGATTCCAGCGATTGTTGCCAAAGACCACAAATGGCACTACCCTCTGCGAGCGAGCTGTCAGAGCGATATTTGCCGAGGCTATGGCTGCCAAGATTCTGTCGACCTCTATCTCGTTATTGGCGGTGATGACCACCACGGTAGGTTGCTCACCTCGCAACAGTGGCGACATATCGCTTGGCGAAGGGGTATCATCGACCTCCAAGCCCTGCTCACGCATCTTCTCACGCTCCTTCTCTCGCTTCTCGATAATCGAAGGGTGCTCATAGATATACTTGTGCTCCACCACATACGAGGTATCTCGCAACATCGAGCGCACCTCAGCATCGAACTCCTTGTCGATATTGTCGGTAGAGATTATCACCACCCTCTTCGAGCCGTCGAACATACTGCGCACCTTCTCCAACTTGGTATTTTGCGATGGCGACATCTGGAAGATGTGACCGCCCACGCTCTGCGTGAGGTTTGCCAAAGGCGACACGACAGGGATATTCTTGCCCTGCAAAGCCGTAGCCACAGGGATGAGTTCATCCTCGTAGATTGGTCCAACGACCAAGTTACTCTTTTCGAGTGCTCCCGAGGCGATAATCTCCACTACACGATTGTAGTCGTGCTTGGTATTGTATAGCGAGAGATTGACCGAATGACCCGCCATACGCACGCTATCCAAACCGATAAGAAAACCTCGGTAGAAGTCGAGATAGTTCTGCGCAGGCTTCTCCTCCGAGCCGAGTGGCAACAAGAGTGCCACCTCTGCCCTATCCTCCGCCTTCAAGGTGCGGAAGAGAGGTTGTGCGTCGAGCGTAGGTACAACCGTAGGTTGCTCTATCGAAGGCTCCTCCACCAATTTCACACTCTCCGTTTGGGTGGGAGCAAGTGTTAAATTAGGTGTCACTTCGCCCTGCGATGGCTCGGTTGCAGCACCTCGTTGCGGGATATCAATCAGTTGTCCAGCCTTCAAACCCTTGCGGATATGGGGATTTGCCGCCTGCAACTCCTCGACCGATAGTCCGTTCATCTTTGCCAACGAGTAGAGCGTTTCGCCCTTCATAACCTTATGAACACGCACCTGCGGTGTAGCGACACTCTGAGGTGCCGACTCCTCAGCCTTTACGGGTATCTTGATGCGTTGTCCCGCCTTCAAACCCCCGGCAAGTGCAGCATTTGCGCCCTTTATCTCATCGACCGTAACGCCATAGCGGCGTGCCAACGAGTAGAGCGTTTCTCCCTTCGCAACATCGTGGATGGCATACTTCGCTCCGTCGATAACGACAATCTCCTGTGCCGACATACTCGACACAGCACCAACAAACAAGAGGGTTAGAAGCCAATAGCGTATATTCATCTATTTGAGTCGTAGTTTAATCTCCGTAAAAATCTTCTTGGTGTATTGAGGGAAGTCGCCATTCATCAGCCACTCGTAGTAGCTCGGCTCCTTGCGGAATACCTCCTCGACGCTCTTACCCTTGTGCTTGCCGAAGGTGATAACCTCCACACCATTCTCGTCGTAGCCAATGCGACCTGCAAAGTCTGCCGTCTTGCCACGAGAGGAGAACTCCGAGAGGAAATCTACACTATTTTCCAAGTCACCATACTTGTCGAGCTGTGCGCAGAGTACCTCGTAGGTTGCCAGCGTGTCGGCATCGGCACTATGTGCCCCCTCCAACTCCTTACCGCAGTAGAAGCGGTATGCAGCAACGAGGGTGCGCTCCTCCTTCTTGTGGAAGATGTTCTGCACATCGACATACTTGGCTCTGCGGAAGAGGTCTACATCGACACCTGCACGCATAAACTCCTCTGCCAGCAGTGGAAGGTCGAAGCGGTTGGAGTTGAAGCCACAGAAGTCGCAACCCACCATAAACTCACGCAACGACTTAGCCACCTGGCGGAATGTAGGGCAATCCTTGACATCCTCGTCGGTGATGTGATGCACTGCGGTAGCCTCCGCCGGAATTGGCATCTCGGGGTTGATACGACGAGTCTTGATTATCTTCTCGCCATCGGGCATAACCTTCACTACCGATATCTCGACAATGCGGTCAGTAGCTATATTGGTGCCCGTGGTCTCCAAATCGAAGAAGACCATCGGGCGCTTCAAATTCAATTTCATAGTGAAATTCAATTGAGAATTGAGAATTGAGAATTGAGAATTTTTCGTTCTCAACTCTCAACTTTCAACTCTCCACTCTATCGTTATGCGTTAATCATCATCGGCATCAGCAACATCAAGGTCGAGCTGCTCTGAACATCGTCATAAACAGGCTTATAGACACCTGCACGGGTCGAGTCTGCCAACTCTACCAAGATGGTTGGAGTTTCGAGGTTGGTCAAAATCTCCACCAAGAAGGTCGATTTGAAGCCAATGGTGATTGGTGCGCCCTCGTAGCTGCAAGCCAAGGTCTCATTTGCCGAGATAGAGAAATTCACATCCTGAGCTGCCAAGACAACCTTGTTGTTTGCGATATCCAAACGGATAAGGTTGGTTGTAGGGTTCGAGCATACTGCCACACGCTTGATAGCGTTCAACAAGCCTACACGGTCAACAAGCAACTTGTTAGGGTTAGCCTGTGGGATAACTACATTGTAGTTAGGGTATGCACCCTCGATAAGACGGCACACCAAAGTGCTCGACGAGAGTTCGAATACTACATTCTTCTGGTCGAAGGTGATCTTAACCTCGCCCTCCTCCTTCAAGAGGATGTTCTTCAACAAGTTTGCAGGCTTCTTTGGCAAGATAAATGCAGCCTTCACGCCACAAGCGCACTCCACAGTGTGCTTAACCAACTTGTGGGCATCGGTAGCCACGCAGGTGAGCTCCGCCTCGTCGAGGTTGAAATATACACCATTCATCACAGGGCGCAACTCATCGTCAGCCGTTGCGAAGAGGGTCTTGTTGATACCATTTACCAAAACATCAACATCGAGCGATACCTCGGTCTTCTCTGCCGAGAGTTCGTGTGTCTGCGGATAGCTTACAGGGTTTGCACCAGGAACAGACGAGTGACCTGTGCTCCACGAGATGTTAATCTCCCAATTAGCCTCATTCACTTCGAGTGTGAGAGGCATCTCCGAGCACTCCTTCAACACATCGAGCATCAACTTTGCAGGTGCTGCAACTACTCCCTCCTGCTCCACATTATCCACCTTAATGGTGCCAACGAGAGTGGTTTCGAGGTCCGAAGTGGTAACCTTCAACTCCTCACACTTCAACTCCATAAGGAAGTAGTCGAGGATTGGGAGAGTGTTCTTACTGTTGATAACCTTACCGGTTGTTGCCAGCAGCGACAACAAAGCCGAACTTGATACTGTAAATTTCATAATTTCTGTTAATTTATTGTTTGTACTTAGTTTATTGTTTGCAACTTTTTTGCGCAGCAAAATGGCATGCGCTCACTTTGTTCGCTGAATGGCAACGAATGACATTCGCTCGTTATACTCGCTTAATGACAAATGCGCCTATCATTAAGCAGTCCTTGGACTGCGCTGCCATTAAATGCCATTAAGGGCGCAAGCCCGAATGTCATTAAATGTCATTAAAATTGGCGCCACCCTTATAGCCTTGCCAGCCTATCCAATGCCTCCTCGATCATAAGGCGCACGAACGGCTTATAGTCGGTGCAGGCATCCTGTGCGATGCGCTGGGCGATGATGGTGCAGACAGTTCCCGCCTTATGACCCATAAGTGCCGACAAACCTGCCAATGCCGAGGACTCCATCTCGAAGTTGGTGATGCGTCGCTCGCCAAAGCGGAACGCCTCTATCTTCTCGTTAAGGTGCAAATCCTGTGGTTGAAGGCGTACCCAACGCCCCTGCGGAGCGTAGAAGCCGGGTGCTGCGATGGTGATACCCTCACGGGTAACATCCTTGAAGAGCTCGAACAACGACTCATCGGCATTCACGAAGTATGGTGCTGTGAGTTGCGGATTCCAGCCCGTATGTTCCACAAACGCCTTCTCGATAGTCAAATCGCAAACCTCGTTACGACCTGCATAGTAATTCAGCAAGCCATCGAAGCCCACCGAGGTGCGGGCAAATACTCGCTCACCCACCTTGATATCCTCCTGCAAGGCTCCCGAGGTGCCAAGACGGAGCAGTGTGAGTTGCTTGAACTCATCCTTCACCTGACGGGTTGCAAAGTCGATATTGGCAAGTGCATCCAGCTCGGTAACCACGATGTCGATATTGTCGGTGCCGATACCCGTAGAGAGTGCAGTCATACGACGACCCTTATAGGTACCTGTTATGGTCTTGAACTCTCGGCTCGATACATTGCACTCTATATTCTCGAAATACGACGCAATCATATCTACACGAGCAGGATCGCCTACCAACATTACGATATCCGAGATCTGCTCAGGTCGGAGGTGAAGATGGAATATCGAACCATCCTCATTTATAATCAGTTCTGACGCCGGTATAACTCTTTTTTTGCTCATATTTATGCTATTTTTCATTTTAGTCTTGGATATTTGGCATAAAAGTACTACATTTACGAAGAATTTCAAAGGAAAACTTCAATTTTTTTTATTAAAATAAAAAACAATTACTATGACACTAATCAAATCTATCTCAGGAATTCGTGGCACAATCGGTGGCGAAATGGGTACAAACCTCACCCCCATTGACATTGTGAAATTCACAGTTGCCTACACACGCTTCATTGCAAGCAAGAATGGAGCCAAGAAGTTGCGCATCGTGGTTGGTCGTGATGCACGCATCTCTGGCGAGATGGTAAATGACATCATCGAGGGTACTTTGCTCGGTTGCGGAGCAGATGTTATCAATGTTGGTCTTTGCACCACTCCTGGTACCGAGATGGCAGTTATCACCCACAAGGCTGACGGTGGTATCATCATCACCGCATCGCACAACCCTAAGCAGTGGAACGCTCTCAAACTTCTCAACGAGAAGGGCGAGTTCCTCAATGCCGAGGAGGGTAAGCAGGTGCTTGCATTGGCTGAGGCAGAAGACTTCCTCTTCCCTGATGTGGAGAACATCGGAAAGGTGATCTCTCGTGAGGACTTCAACCCTACACACATCGACCAGGTATTGGCTCTCAAACTTGTTGATGTAGAGAAGGTTAAGGCACGCAAGTTCAAGGTTGTAGTGGATGCCGTAAATTCGATTGGTGGTGTTGTAATCCCTGCACTCTTGGAGAAGCTCGGTTGCGAGGTTGTGAAGCTCAACTGCGAGCCTAACGGTCAGTTTGCGCACAACCCTGAGCCACTTGCTGAGAACCTCACCGAGATTTCGAAGGTTATCGTAGAGGTAGGTGCTGACCTCGGAGTTGTAGTCGATCCGGATGTCGATCGCTTGGCTCTCGTGAACGAGGATGGCACAATGTTTGGTGAGGAGTACACCTTGGTTGCTGTGGCAGACTATGTTCTCTCGCACACCCTCGGTAACACCTGCTCGAACCTCTCATCTTCTCGTGCTTTGTGCGATGTAACCACCGCATACGGTGCAACCTACTCGGCTTCGGCAGTTGGCGAGGTGAATGTTGTAACCAAGATGAAGGAGACAGGCGCAGTTATCGGTGGCGAGGGCAACGGTGGAGTTATCTACCCTGAGTTGCACTACGGTCGTGACGCATTGGTTGGCGTGGCACTCTTCTTGACATACTTTGCAGAGATGAACTGCAAGATGACCGAGTTGCGTTTGCGCTACCCTGCATACTTCGCATCGAAGAACAAGATTGAGCTCACTCCTGCAATCGATGTGGATAAGGTATTGGCTACTATCAAGGAGCGCTACGCACACGAGCGTGTAAATGATATCGATGGTGTGAAGATTGACTTCCCTGCACATTGGGTACATCTCCGCAAGTCGAACACCGAGCCTATCATCCGCATCTACACCGAGGCTAAGTCACAGGAGCTTGCTGACGAGGTAGCCGAGAAGTTCATCGCCGAGATTAAGGAGGTAGCGGGATTGTAAGAACTCCGAGCGTCATCACGGCGCAACATAATAATTAGGGGTAGTTAGAGGTTGTTAGAGGTAGTTAGAGGAGCGCAAAGCTCTAAAAAATCACCCCTAACAACCTTTAACAACCCTTAACAACCACTAATAACCACTATAATAACTATGCAAAAAGTACACGCTTACATCAACGAAAATAAGGAGCGTTTCCTCGATGAGTTATTCGAGGTGTTGCGCATACCGTCAATCAGTGCGCAGTCGTCGCACAAGGAGGATATGGTACGCTGTGCCGAGCATTTGGCTATGGCTCTCGCAAAGGCGGGTGCAGACTCTACCGAGGTGATACCTACCGAAGGTAACCCCGTAGTATATGCCGAGAAGATCATCTCGCCCGAGGCGAAGACCGTCTTGGTATATGGTCACTACGATGTTATGCCCGTGGATCCTCGTGAGGAGTGGAACACCGACCCATTCGAGCCTACCATCATCAACAACCGCATCTACGGTCGTGGTGCCGACGACGACAAGGGTCAGTCGTTTATGCACATCAAGGCCTTCGAGGCGATGTGCGCCACCGACTCACTCCCTTGCAATGTTAAGTTTATGCTCGAAGGCGAGGAGGAGATTGGCTCACCTTCGCTCTACGGCTTCTGCGAGGAGTACAAGGAGAAGTTGAAGGCAGACATCATCCTCGTGTCGGACACCTCGATGATTGGTCTCGACACCCCATCAATCACCTGCGGACTCCGTGGATTGACCTATATGGAGGTGGAGGTTATCGGTCCAAACAAGGATCTTCATTCGGGTCTCTTTGGCGGTGCGGTGGCAAACCCTGCCAATGTTTTGACTCGCCTGGTAGCATCGTTAGTCGATGAGAATGGACATATCACCATACCCCACTTCTACGACAAGGTGCGTGAGCTCACAGCCGAGGAGCGCAAGGCCTTCAACGAGGCTCCATTCTCGCTCGACAGCTACAAGCAAGCCCTTGATATAGACGATATTGAGGGTGAGGCCGGCTACACCACCATTGAGCGCACAGGCATCCGCCCATCGCTCGATGTGAATGGCATCTGGGGCGGTTACACTGAGGAGGGCACAAAGACCGTTATCCCTTCCCGTGCCTACGCCAAGATTTCGATGCGCTTGGTGCCTGACCAGGACTTCGAGGAGATTGGTCGCCTGTTCGAGGAGCACTTCCGCAACATCGCACCAAAGAGCGTGAAGGTGAATGTTAAGTTCCTGCACGGTGGTGCGCCTTACGTTTCGCCTACCGATATGGAGGCGTACAAGGCTGCCGAAAAGGCAGTTGAGGAGGCGTTTGGTCGCAAGCCATTGCCATTCTACTCGGGTGGCTCGATACTTATCGTAAGCGGTTTCGAGCGTATCCTCGGCACAAAATCTATCCTCCTCGGCTTCGGTCTTTCGGAGGATGCAATACACTCTCCAAACGAGAGCTACGGACTTGCACAGTTCGACAAAGGATTGCAAACGATACCTTTATTTTACAAGCATTTCTCGAAATAGCTTGCGAAATAGAGAGATCAGCGTGTTACCCACCCCCTAAATCCCCCTCCTGCGAGGGGGATTTTTTTGCGTAGAACAAGGGGAATCGAACGGCAATTTGCTGTCCGATTTTTCATCATTCTCATACCCATTTTCATTCTATTTTTCACACTCTACACTCTCCTACGCAACAGGTAAAATTATGGCAAATTTTCAACAAGAAAACCTGAGTATATCCGACCATATTGCGCTAATTTTAATATATCTGTATCTATGTAAATATCAATAATTAACACATCTTTACTTTATATAAAACTTCACATAAATTTCACGCCCCATTAATATGCAATTTTTATTGCCATTGGCAGCACCTCTAACACACAAATTTGAAGGAGAAAAAGAAAGACGAAAGACGAGAGACGAAATGAGATTGCCACGGCTTGTACCAAGCCTCGCAATGACGACTTATTTAGTTCTCAACCACTTTCAGCGCATCACTAAACTCCCTATTCTCCCTATATTCCCTAAATTCCCTATTCTCTTGCGCCAACTCTCAACTCTCAACTCTCAACTCTGACCGTGGTCAAGGCGCAGCATAATTAAGGGTTAGTAAGGGCTAGTAACGGCTAGTAAGGGAGCGCTGACGCTAAAATAAAAATCCTCTAACATCCCCTAACAGCCCCTAACACCCTCTAACAACCTCTAACAACCCCTAACACCCTAGCCCAAAAAAAAATCGCATAAATTTTCAAAAAATTATTAACAACCCTTCCTTATTTGAAAAATAATTCCTACATTTACATCCGATATAATGCATATTTTACAAAGTAAAGACAAAACGACTGAATAGTAAACTATTAACCGAAAAACGATAAGAAAAACAAACAAAAAGAAAAAGAGAAAAGCAAAAAGCAAAAAGTAAAACAACCAAACCTAAAAACTACATCGAGGTCGATTTGTTCGACTTCAAGAGAAAGAAAAACACACACAATTATTTTTTAATCTTAAACACTAACATTTATGGGAATTTCTACACAGAGATTTTTCAAAACCCTTGCGGTAGTGCTTCTCACCCTATGCGTACAGCTGTGGGGGGGGGTTGAAACCGCTGTTGGTCAGGAGGTTGCAAAACCTCACATTGTCAAAGGTACCGTTCTCGACCAGAACGGCAAACCAATGGCAGGAGTAGGTGTCATCATCCCTACTACTCTTCAAGGTGTTGTTACCGACATCGAGGGTAAGTACGAGATCAAGGCGACACCTGCTCAGGAGTTGCAGTTCAGCTTCCTCGGTTACAGGACCGAGCAGGTGAAGGTTGGAACTCGTACCACTATCAACATCTCGATGGTGGAGGAGGCGCAGGCCGTAGAGCAGGTCATCGTGACCGCACTCGGTATCAAGCGTGACGAGAAGTCGCTCGGTTATGCAGCGTCGAAGGTTAACACCGAGGCTTTGGCTTCGGCAACTAACTCGTCGAACTGGCTTTCGGGCTTGGCCGGACAGGTTGCAGGTCTCAACATCCAGCAGTCGAACACCGGAGGTGGCGGTACTACCCGTGTAACCCTCCGTGGTGAGTCTTCGACAGACTTCACAAACAACACCGCACTTTTCGTTATCGACGGTGTGCCAATGCACAACCACGCAACGCAGTCGGATGCAGGTGGCGAGGGTTCGCTCAACACCATCGACTATGGTGACGGTACAGGCGATGTCAATCCAGAGGATATCGAGAGCGTAACCGTATTGAAGGGCCCTGCTGCAACTGCTCTCTACGGTTCGGCAGCAGCTAATGGTGCTATCATCATCACCACCAAGTCGGCAGACAAGCTCGCATCAAAGATCAGCATCACCTACTCGACAAATCTCACATTCGAGAGCGTAAACACCTCTCCGGATTTGCAGTATGAGTATGGTCAGGGTACCCATCCCGATTACTACTACTATGTTCGCTCGACCGACACAGGCAAGGGCACAGGCTACCATCCGGAGCCATCATACAGCAACCAGACAGGCTTGCTCTCGTGGGGTCCAAAGATGGACGGTACTCTCTATTATCAGTACTACGACGAGAAGGCAGGCATCGGTGGCTCTATCGACCAGCTCGGCGACTTCCGTCGTGAGGCTACCCCATTCGTAAGCCACGGCGACTGGTTCAAGGACTTCTTCGAGACAGGTCACACCTGGACCAACACCCTCTCGGTATCGGGCCGCATCAACAAGCGTAACTCTATCCGTGTATCGGTGCGTGATTCGCACTCGAAGGGTATCGTTCCTAACTCTCCAAGCAATATGCAGCACATTTCGTTGCGTACCCGTAACGAGATTGCAAAGTGGTTCACCTCGGAGGTTTCGCTCAACTATCGTCGCAACCATCGTGACAACATCCCTGTATCGTCGGGTTACTCGGCCGGTGCAGGTATTATGTACTCGTTGTGGTGCTACGCTCCAAACATCGATATGGATTGGGCAAAGCACTATTGGAACGATGGTCAGGAGGGTGTCCAGCAGGACGCTTCACTCTCGGGTGGTAAGAACAATGCATACTTCGTTGCAAACGAGAGTATCAACACTCAGAACCGTGACCGTATCTACGGTAATGTTAAATTCGACTTCAATATCTACAAGGGCTTGACCTTGATGGTTCGTGGAGGTCTCGACTCGCAGTATGACTTCCGTACCCAGCGTTACGCAACCTCTACCCAGAGCGACCCTAACGGTTTCTACCGTGAGCAGATGATTCGCTCGATGCAGTACTCGGGTGAGTTCTTGTTCCGCTACACTCACGACTTCGTTCACGACATCAACCTCACCGCAAACTTCGGTGGTAGTATCGTAAATCGTCAGTACGAGCGTCACCAGCAGTGGGCAGACAACCTCAAAAATCCGAGCGTCTATACCCTTGCAAACGCAGCATCGCTCGTCAAGACAGACAACTATCTCGAAAAGCGTCAGACCAACTCACTCTACGGTTTGGTGCAGCTCTCTTGGCGCAACGCCATCTTCCTCGATGTTACAGGTCGTAACGACTGGTCGAGCACCCTTCCTGCTGAGAACCGCTCATACTTCTACCCTTCGGTATCGGGTAGCGTTGTAATCAACGAGTTGGCAGACTTCGGCAGCAAGAATGGCATATTGAACTTGTTCAAGGTTCGTGGATCGTGGGCTCAGGTAGGTCACGACACCAAGCCTTATCGTATTGAGGAGTACTTGCAGAGCACCTCATTCCCTGGTAATGTAACAACCCAGACCTCGAAGGTTAATGGTTTGCTCTTGCCTGAGAAGGTTGCTTCGTGGGAGATTGGTATCGACTTGCGTATGTTCCGCAACCGCTTGAACCTCGATATGGCATATTATAGCAGCAAGACTACCAATGCTTTGGCATCGATGCCTGTGTCGGCATCGGCAGGTATGGGTAGCGTATATACCAACGCCGGTTCGATTCACAACCACGGTTTTGAGATTCAGGCTTTGGGTACAATCATCCGTACAAAGGATATCCGTTGGACCGTATCGGCTAACTGGTCAATCAACCGTAATAAGATTCTCGAACTCGGTGAGGGTATCGACTTCTGGCAGATTGCAGGTCGTGGCTCTTATGCTTATATGTACGCATACGAGGGCTCTTCACTCACTTCGATGTATGGTCGTAAGTACAAGCGTGCTCCTGAGGGCTCGTATGTTGTGGATGCAAACGGTAAGATGATCGATGTTGCAGGTCAGATTATCCACGATATGAATGGAGCTCCAATCATCGACGAGGATATCGAGTATGTAGGCGAGTGTATGCCTAAGTGGCGTGGAGGCTTCGGCACATCGTTCTCGTGGAAGGGCCTCAAAGCAAGCGTTAAGTTCGACGGACAGTACGGTGGTAAGGTTTGGTCAGAGACCAACTGGGCATTGAACTATCGTGGTAAAGGTATCGCAACTTTGGAAGGTCGTGAGGGCGGTTTCGTACCAAAGGGCGTTATGCAGTTGGCAGACGGCAACTACAAGATTTGCGACTACGAGCACACAGCAAGCTCAATTCAGTCATACTATCAGGCACTCTACGCTCGTGAGTGTTGCGAGGCTAACTTCGTCGAGACTTCGTACTTGAAGTTGCGTGAGGTACGCTTGGAGTACTCGTTCCCTAAGAAGCTTTTGGCTAAGACCAAGGTTATTCAGGGCTTGTCAATCTCTGTATTCGGAAACAACCTCTACTGCTGGTCGAAGTTCCCTGGATTTGATCCGGAGGCAGTTTCGATGCGTGGTGCGGCACTCTCGCCAGGTTTCGACCTCTTGCAGATGCCTGGTACCGCAGTATATGGTGGTAGCATCTCTATAACTTTCTAATGCTTGGGAGGAACAGAATATGAAGAATTACATTAAATATATTACAATCGTATTGGCTGCGGCGTTCGCATCGGTGGGTTGTACTCACTTCGATGATATGAACAAGAACCCGTATGTTGTCTATGAGACCAACTCGGAGTCATTCGTACAGCCTATGATCTACAATGCACAGAAGCAGTTGGCTTCGTGCGAATACTATGTGATAGGCGAGTTGATGCAATGGACCATTAATACCAGCTACGAGTCATCGGCACAGCTCACCTACAACTATGTCCTTTCGGAGAATAACTGCCGTATGATGTGGAACCTCTACAACCAATTCGGTAATGCGCAGTATATGCTCGACTTGGCTCGCAAGGAGTGCGAGAATGGCGGAGGCAACCCTGCAATGATTGGTGTTGCGCTCACGCTTCGTTCGTGGATTGGTCACATCTTGACCGACACCTACGGCAATGTACCGTACTCAAAGGCAGGTCAGATTGCTTTGCAGGGCGACACATTCGAATACACCACCCCTTACGACGAGCAGAAGGATATCTATATCGACCTTCTTCGTTCGATGGAGGAGGCAAATCAGTGCTTCGCAAAGGCTAA
This sequence comes from Alistipes sp., assembly GCA_017502025.1. Lineage (GTDB taxonomy): Bacteria > Bacteroidota > Bacteroidia > Bacteroidales > Rikenellaceae > Alistipes. Next base: position 37,432 of record JAFVVS010000054.1, read on the forward strand.
GGAGATGAAGGATGCGGGCGCACTTTCGAGCCTCGATTTCAACCCTATCTGCGACTTTATGTATGATGGTAACATCGAGAAGTGGCATCGTTTTGCCAACTCGCTCTACCTCCGTTTGTTGATGCGTGCATCGAACAAGGCTCTCGAAGAGTCGGAGGGTATCATCGCATTGGGCGATGATTTTGGCGACTTGAATGTTATTGCCAAGATCAACGAGATTTACGACTCGTACCTCTCGGGCGCAGGCGACTACCCTGTAATGCGTAACCTCGACGATAGCGCACGCTTGCAGTTCAGCTCGAAGGATTCGGCACTCTACACTCCATTCTACTCTACCACAAGTGGTAACTGGAATGGTCAGGCAGCTTGCAAGACCTTGGTTGACTGGATGCTCGTTAAGGGCGACAATGGCAAGGCGTTATACAACTCGGCAGACGAGAAGAACCCTAACAACCCTTGGGACCCTCGTTACTTCCGCTACTTCACAAAGGCGTTGGGCGCTCCTACACAGGTTACTCGTGAGGAGATGCGTGAGTTCTTCGACGGCAACATTTCGTCGCAAGGTAACTCGCTTATCGGTCGCTATCCAAAGGGTGGTTACACCGGTACCCACATCGGCGACATAAAGATGGATCCTAAGTATTCGTTGTTGAACTACGACGAGATTATCTTCATCTTTGCCGAGGCAGGTGCTCGTGGATGGATTCCTATGTCGCAGAAGGCATACAAGGATCTCTACTTGGAGGCTAACCGTCAGTCTATCTTGTTGTGGCAGGATGGCTGGGAGAAGGCAACAGACTACTACACAGCACAGTCACCTGAGGTTATCAACTTCATAAACTACCTCGACAACGAGTTCGACTACAACAAGGCACTCGAAACCATTATGCGTCAGAAGTATGTAGCAACCTTCTGGGTAGGCGTTGAAGGCTGGGCAGACTACCGTCGTACAGGCTACCCTATCCTCAAAACCAACGGTGATGCTGCGCAGAACAAGCAGATTTTGCCAACCCGTTTGCGCTACCCTTCGACTGAGGCATTCCAGAATGCTAAGCACTACACCGAGGCTGTAAATGGCTGGCTCGGCGGTGAGAACAATATGGTAACCGATGTGTGGTTTGCCAACACAACCGAGAGTCAGGCTATCCGTCGTTTAGGTCGTAAATAACTGAAAAACTATTCGTAAAATTATGAAACGATACTTTATATATATAATAATGGTGTTGGCAACCCTCGTTGTGGGTTGTACACCGTATGCGACCGACGAGAATCCGCAGGTGACCGAAATCGGCGATATCGAGGTTGCATTCAGCGTAGAGGGCGAGGAGGTAAGCCGTTTGGATCTTACCTCGGTAAGCCACAATATCAAGGTAGATGTTGCGCTCAACAACGAGGGCGTATATTGGAATGTTGTATCGAGCAAGGAGTGGTGCCAAATCGTAGAGGAGGAGCACCGTGGCTCGGGTTCGTTCACCTTGATTATCAACGCTAACGACAGTTTCGATGCTCGTGAGACCGCTACCGTAACCTTCAAGGCGGGCGAGTACGAGCAGGATATGCTCACAGTGGATCACAGCGGCAATGTATTCGTAATCGAGCAGGTTTACACCGCATCGACCAAGAGTGCAAGCAGCTTCACCACCAAGATTAAGACCCGTGATGCGGGCGAGGCTTGGACCGCCGAGTGCGACTCGTGGATTACAGTAACCAAGGGCGCAGTTTCGCAGGATGCCGAGGGCTTCACCGTAACCGAGGTAACCATCTCGTGGGAGGAGAACGCCACTGCATCACGCTATGGCGAGGTTCGCCTTGTTAAGGATGGTTCAACCAAGGCTGAGGGCTGGATCAACATCTGGCAGTATGGTACCGAGTTGAACTACGACGGCGACGGCAACCTCTTGCTCGCAGCACAGGATGTAGCTCCGCTCGAACTTCGTGTTCCAAAGCAGACTATCAAGGATATCGCTGTGCCATCGTGGGTTACCTACACCACCGTGGAGAACAGCGATAACACCGTATCGTATATGCTCCAATTTGCGGGCAACCCAAGCGACGCAAACCACGTTCGTGCTACCGAGCTCGAAATCTCGTTCCTCTCGGGTGCAGCAAGCATCAAGCTCCCTACCATTATGCAGGAGTACTACGCTATGGAGGGACTCGTATCGGGCCCTGGTTTGAAGATTTTTGCCCAGACCTGGAACGCAGGTGGCGATGTATCGCAGTGGTATGTTGATGGCGTGCCTACCCTTATGGGCGATATCGACTTGACCGAGGTCGAGGAGTGGGTATCAATCGGTACCGCAGAGCGTCCTTGGACAGGCGTATTCAATGGTAACGGCAAGAAGATTATCAACCTCAAATCGTCGCAGCCATTGTTTGGCGTTTGCGCTGATGCAACATTGAAGGACATCATCTTCGATGCTACCACTATTATCGAGCGCAAGGGTACCTACTCGGGCGAGTGCATCGTTGCACCTTTGGCAGCAAAGATCAACAAGACCACTGTTGAGAAGTGTACCAACAACGCAACCATAGAGATTGATGCAATAGCAAGCAGTTCAACAACCTATGTTTCGGGATTGATTGGTATTGCCGATGCAGAGTCTTATGTATTCAACTGTACAAACAACGGTGTAATCAATATTAAGCCATCTTCTTCGGCAGACAACGACTCTCGCTTCATCGTTGGTGGTATCGTAGCAAACAACCACGGTAAGGTTGATATGGCATTCGCTACCGGTTCGGTTACTTCGGATGCAACAGCTCCTACTTCGCACGTTGGAGGTATCGTTGGTATCAACGGTGCAACAGGTAGCATCGTAAATAGCCACAATGCAGGCCCTGTATCTCACAAGGCGGGTTCCTCTGCATCAAGCAGCTATGTAGGCGGTATCACAGGTACTGCAATTGGTACTATCACAGGCAACACCAACGAGGGCGTTATCACTTCGGGCTCAACTGCAAGCAATGTATATGTCGGAGGTGTCTTGGGTCACTGGGATGATGCAAATGCTGTTGTTGCTGACAACACCGTAGCTAACGCATCGTCTGTTATTGCCGAGGGTGCAGCACTCAACACCTACGCAGGAGGTCTTGCAGGCTATGTAGGTGCGAATGTTCCGGCTATCACTCTCGACTTGTCGAACTATGGCGGCACTCTCGCAGGTAGCGTAACTGCCGGTACTGCAACCCATGCTAACGCAAAAATGTCGGCTGGTGGTATCTTCGGCTACACCGAGACCAATGTCACTATCTCAAACCTCGTTTGGGAGGGTAAGGTAACCTTCTATCAGAAGGATGCTATCACAGCATTCTACGCAAACTTCGGAGGTCTTGTAGGTTGGGCGAATACGCCTATCACCCTCTCCGGCATCGAGTCGAATGGCGAGATGGTAGCAGACTACGCAAAGCAGGCAGCTATCAACTTCGGTAACGGCGCAGGTGGCGGTTCGATTGGCGGTCTTGTAGGTCGTTGCGAGGAGGGTGCTACAATCTCGAATTGTACCACCAACAAGCAGACCTCGTGGATTGTGGTAAACGACAAGAATCAGCTCACCTCGACCGGCTCGTCGAAGCACTTCGACATCCATATGGGTGGTATCGCAGGTCGTATCGTCGAGGGAGACTCGTCGATTACCAACTGCCACAACAAGGGCCGTGTATACAACATGCACTACAACAACCAGCCTTGGACAACCACCTACAACACCAACTCTACAGGTGGTATCCTCGGTAGCTTCGGCTCGATAGCTTCACCTTCGGGCTCGATCACTATCGAGAACTGTACAAACGCAGCTAATATCAACACTCACCGTGGTACTATCGCAGGTATCGTAGGCTTCGCAGCAAACGCTACTATCAAGGGTTGCGAGTACAAGGTTGGTAACATCATCGAGACCTACTTGGGTAACTCGGTATGCGCAGGTATCGTAGGTATCGCCGTTGATTCGAACATCTCGGATTGCGTAGCAACCAACAACATGAACGGTATCTATGCAGGTTCGATAGATGCTCGTATGGGCGGTATCGTAGCACATCTTATGGGTGAATCGACCGTAACATCGTGCAGCTACTATGGTACAATCACTTACCGTGGACTCCGTACCGGCACAGCTCAGCCAGAGTACTTTGGTGGCATCGTAGGCTTTGCAAATAGCGAGGATATCCTCGTTTCGAAGTGCCGTTGCGGTGGTCAGATTGGCGAAAATGTAATCTCGGAGAACAACCTTTTGACCTACATCATCAACTACACGCCTAACGGAGGCGCAGCAAGTGAGGCAACCGTTACAGAGTGTTCTTACTGGGATGGTAAATAACATATAGTGAGGAATTTAATATTCGTCATTCCGAGCGAGTAATACGAGCGTGGGAATCTCCCACTTTACACAAGGTAGGAGATTGCCACGGTTCGGAACGAACCTCGCAATGACGGATAGAGTTCCCGACAAACAAACACAAGAAAGAAACACCAATTTTATAAAACAACTTTCTATGAAAAAAACAACAATGGCTTTGGAGTACAAGAAGCCGCAAGTAACAGCAATTCTTCTCCAAGTGGAGCAGGGATTTGCACAGTCGTCGCAGATGGACGATATGAAGGAAACAGAGGGCGAATGGGCCGCTTATTAACAACTAAAAAACTGGAAAAGATTATGAAAAAGATTTTTAGAACAGTTGCAGCCCTCGCAGTAGTAGCATTCGCAGGCTGTACAACAGATTTGGAGAACGAGGTTGTAGCACCAGGCGTTGGTGGCACAACCGTAACCGTAGGTATCGCAGATACCAAGACCTACCTTGGCGACTTGGTAGATGGCGCACGCAAGGTTTATTGGGAGGCTGACGATCAGATCGCTATCAATGGTGTAGCATCGACTCAGACAACCCTCAACGAGGAGAAGACCGTGGCAGTATTCACATTCGAGTCGGTATTGGACTACCCATATTCGGCACTTTACCCTGCTCAGGCTTATGTAGATGCTCAGACCATCAACCTCCCTGCTCACCAGGGTCGTGGTTTGGAGAATGTAGACAACAACACATTGCCAATGGCTGGTTATGCAGCTGAGGATGGCGCAGTTACATTGCACCACCTTGCAGGAGCTATCAAGTACCAGATTTCGTTTGGCGATAAGACTACCGACAAGCACTCTATCCGCCGTTTGGAGGTATGGGGTAACAACAACGAGCAGATGGCCGGTGACTTCACTATCGACTACCAGGCAGCAACCCTCATTCCTGCCGGCACAAACGCAGAGAGCAAGGTTGTAGTTGAGATCAACAAGGATCAGGACGAGGCGGGCATCGTAACCGTTTACGCTGTGCTTCCAGCTATCGAGTACGCCAATGGTATTACAGTTCGCTTGATCGACAAGGCCGGTCACTATATGGACCTCGCATCGAAGGCTATGACCATCGAGAAGGGTGAGATTAAGGCTATGCCGGCTGTTGAGTTCGTTCCTACCGGCACCGTAGTTGATACCGAGATTGCTATTGCTTCGGCAGCAGAGTGGAACGCATTCGTTAAGGAGTACAAAACTGACAAGTATGAGGGTGTTGTGGTATCGGTTAAGTTTACTCAGGATATCGTATTCGACGATGCTACTAACGCTGAGTTCGAGACTATCGAGGCAAGCAACGGTTACTTTACCGGCGTTCTCGACGGTCAGAACTTCTCTATCAAGGGTTTGAAGTCTGTTAACAAGCCAATCTTCAACAATATCTCGGGTTCTGAAATCAAGAACATCGTTATCGACGAGTCGTGCGAGTGGACATATACAGGTATCACTCTCGAGGAGAACACTTGGTTCGGTACTCTTGCCGTTGATATCTTTGCAACAACAGCAGAGAACATCACCTTCAATGGTAAGTCTACATACGATGCTATCACCGCTGACGGTTTAAATCTTACCGTTTACACCGGTAACATCATCGGTCGTACCAACGCTCAGTGCGAGATGAAGAATTGCGTAAACAATGGTTCATTGGAGACTCTCGACACTTGTAACTTCGGTATTAAGAGTGACGGCAAAACTCCGGGTGGAACCGTATATACCGGAGGTTTGGTTGGTTACAGCCGCTGCCCAATGGAAAACTGTACTAACAATGGTACTATCACCCAGAACTGGAGTGCTGGTACCAAGGCTACAGGTGGTGTTGTAGGTCGTATCACCGGTACTGGTGCGCTCGTTGGTTGCGTAAACACAGGTACTATCACTGACAACTCGCTTCGTACCCCAGCAGATGCAGGTTCTGCAGTATATGACTACAACCGTAACTTGTATGTTGGAGGTGTTGTAGGTCTGCCGGCTTGCAATGTTACAAACTGCTCGAACAGCGGTGATGTAATTGCAAACTCTGACATTAAGTCGGTTTGGGCTGGTGGTGTTGTGGCTTGCACCAATACCGATGTAGGAAACTTTACCAATCTTACCAACACAGGTGAGATCACATCAAACGGAGCGGCTCGTTATGTAAAGATTGGTGGTGTTATCGGTTACACCAAGTCTACCGGTGTACACGCTAATTTGCAAAACAGCAGTGCTGTTACCATCACCAAGATGGAGATTGCTTCACAACCAACCGTAGATATGGGTGGTATCATTGGCCACGCTGACGCATCGATTACTCTCGATGGTACTTCGGCTTACAACATCGTAAACAAGGGTGATGTAACCTACAATTTCGCATCAACAAACTACACTTATGTATCGCTTGGTGGTATCGTAGGTACTTTGTCGAAGCTCTCAACTATTAAGAACGTAAAGAATGAGAATCCTGTTCAGGTACTCAGCCAAACATCGAAGAACTATAATATCACTACATACTGCGGTGGTATTGTTGGTGTATCGGTAGCAGCAGGTTCGTCTCTCGAGAACTGTACAAATTCGGCTATGGTATACAACAAAATTCGTGGTACAGGTTACTATGACGATGTAG
>JAFVVS010000055.1 GCA_017502025.1 Alistipes sp.
AACACAAAGCGCCCGTTTCAAGGAAACAAGACAATGCATTGTAAAGTTGGCGGAGGGTTAGGGACTCGAACCCTAAAACCCCTTGCGGGGCTCGGCAGTTTTCAAGACTGCTGCCTTACCAATTAGGCTAACCCTCCAAATGGAGCTGGCGACAGGACTTGAACCTGCAACCGACTGATTACAAATCAGTTGCGCTGCCAATTGCGCCACGCCAGCATATTAAATAGTCAAATATGGCATATTAACCACGAAAATCGTACTTAATCAGCCAAATATGACATATTAAGTGGTGCGGATGTGGAGGCTCGAACTCCAGACCCCACGATTAAAAGTCGTGTGCTCTACCAACTGAGCTACATCCGCATCGGTTGGTGCCAATGGCGCTTAAAAGCGGTCTATTACCAATTTCTTGGCGCATAGGTCTATGGCACCCGCAGACCCCTATGCTTTATGGCGGAGAGTAGAGGACTCGAACCTCTGCCCCGAATGAACGGGGAACGGTTTAGCAAACCGTGGCAGTACCAACTATGCTTAACTCTCCATATATCCGGCTTTTACGGTGCGCCCAAAGGTGGACACACTTGAATTCCACAAATGGTGACGCTACCGAGACTCGAACTCGGATTTCGACCTTGAAAGGGTCGTGTCCTATACCAGTTAGACGATAGCGCCAAATGGTCTGGATGACAGGAATCGAACCTGCGAGCCTCTTGATCCCAAATCAAGCGTTCTACCAAACTGAACTACATCCAGAAATAGTGGTGCCACTACCCAGACTCGAACTGGGACGGATAAACCGAGGAATTTTAAGTTCCTTGTGTCTGCCTGTTCCACCATAGTGGCATTTGGTTGCGGAGGTGGGACTCGAACCCACGACCTCCAGCTTATGAGGCTGGCGAGCTGACCAACTGCTACCACTCCGCAATGGTGCCCGTGACAGGACTCGAACCTGCACATACAGAGATACTTGATCCTAAGTCAAGCGTGTCTGCCAATTCCACCACACGGGCATATATGGTGCCGGAAGAGGGACTTGAACCCTCACGATTGCTCGGTGGATTTTGAATCCACTGTGTCTGCCAATTCCACCATTCCGGCATAATTAACTCTCTCCGTTTCTCCCGATTTCTCGTGCGGGGCAAGCGCATAGGACGGCGTGTTTCCTGAAGTTTCTCGGCTACAAAACTTTTGTACTTTTTCGTAGCGCCGGTGCCTTTAGAGAGAGGTTTTGTATCAGCTCAGTACAAAAGCTGATAGTTGGCTGGGGTGGTTGGACTTGAACCAACGGTCGAGTCGAAACTCTTGCAGGAGTCAAAGTCCTGTGCCTTACCAACTTGGCGACACCCCAGTATTTAAGTGATAGGACTCACCCAAGCTATGCCTTTAGCATTTCTATCCTATCTGTGCCGTTCCACCTTGCAATAGTGCATTTGCAAGTAACCATTACCCGAAGGCTTTACAACGGCATTCCCATCATCCTATCTTGAAAAATTGCAGTATTCAAATCAATGTCTTTGGCAAGACATTTATATCGTTAACTCAAATCCTCTTTAATAAGAGCTTCGAGATTAACACCGAACTTCTTGTTGTTCTGGTCGATTACATAGTTGATATAATCCTTTTCGATCATACGATAGTAGGAAATCAAACCTGCGAAGACCTGTACATCGTGAAGATCCCACGCCACACCTTTCTTTTTGTCGCAGATGTAGTTGCAGCACATAGCCTTAAAGGTTTTCTTCTTCTGATGACCGATTGTGATTTCGTTATCCTTGTTGAGCATTACACCCAAATTCCAGTTACGACCGGCAGAAGAACCATATCTCGTTTTCTCTTTCTTCAAACAGAACGGAGCGTTGAACTTTTTGAGAACACCGAGAATGTAGTCCTGAAGTTTGTTGCAGTCAAAACCAACCTTAGACGAAACTAAGATGTCGTCTGCGTATCTGGTGTACACATAATGCTCGTCCATCTTACGAAGTTCATTACAAAGCTGATGGTCAATCGGGATCATCATAATATTTGTAATAGTGGGAGAAATCGGCGTTCCTTGCGGAAGACCGCCATTTAAGAAACAAAGGCTCAAAGCCCTTTTCAAAGCCTCAAGCCCGTCTTTTCTCTTTACAATCTCGCTGAACGGGAAGATCTGCGAGAACATAGAGATTACAAATTCTTCAGTTGTGCTTCCGAAGAAATCGGAAAAGTCGAGCTTTGCAAACCACTTGCTCTCATTCTGCTGATGACGCTTAATGCAGTCGATTGTACATCTACCCTTGACATAAGCAAAAGCAGAAGTGTGATACAGAGCAAACATATTGGTTTCAAAAATTGTCTTGAGCTGACGGAGAGCATCCATAAGCTCAGGCACAGGGGCATTGATTTCACGAAGACCTTTACTTTTCTTAGGAATGTAAAAGGTTTCGTACAAAGACTTGCGCTCCACATTGAAAAGGTTTGCGTGCTGTTCGTTGAATTTTTCAAGAACCGCAATCATCAAGTCGAAATCAAAACGCTCAAGGAATGAGGGTTTAAGGAACTCTCTGAAATGCGTTCTTGTGTTGGTCACATTAGGTACGACCATTCTCGACAAATCAACAGTGCCGTCAAGAATATCATCAAACGACATCTGATAATATATCGGGGATTGCTGAATAGTGATATAAGGCATAACATTCTTCCTTTCTCACATACAAGTAATCTACAAAGAGTTGATGTCCGAGTCCGGGTTCATTAGGATCTTAAAAAGAGCTGTTATTAAATTTAAGATTTGAATTCGGTATCGGAAAACCCTGATGAAATCAGGTGTTTTCACACCCCGACCTGTAAGTTTCGCTGTTGATGACACTGAAGATGTTACTACGCTGCGTCATCTCCGGAGGCAGGCGGGATATTTCATCCTATCAAGATATCACTTCGGCTTACAACACAAAGCACCCAAAGTCAAACGGGAGCGACCCGCCGAATTTGAATTATGCATTACAAGTATGTTATTTTGTGAGTTTGCTTACAATCAACGCCTTGTCTGCAATATATTCGGTGTTGACTGTGTTGAAATACTGACCTATTGGTTTAACTATGTACACGATGGGATTTCCACCATACTTTTTGCAGGCTTTCTTTGCATACATACTCGCCGACAGAAGTGAGTCTGTGAAGAAAACCTTGTCCGTGTACTTCTTTCTCCATTCTTCACGCTTGTTGTCCGTTATTACTGGTGGAAGAAGCACTCGGTTGATTTTGAACACATCTGTTGTTCCGTGATAAAAGGTTCTCATAAGCGTAAAACCATTCTTTTATTAACATCTATGATCTACATAGTAGAAGGAGGTGAGGCACGCGATGCAATCGACGAGAAGACAACCTTCGAGAAGCTTCGGTGCTGAAGAAAACAAGGAGTTTTCTGAAGAACAAGCTGTAAGATTGTCAACTAAATCTTAGAAATACTGTGGAAAAAGTGGAGGAAAGGTCTTGACAAACCGTGCAAAAGGTGGCAGACCAGAATGAGTCGTTCGCCGGAGTACCGTCCCGCTGGGTGGCTCTCCCTTCGTTCTTCCTATCAAGGTATTACTTCAGCTTACAACATGAAGCATTTAATCAAAGATTAAATAATGCATCATAGATGTTTTTTGTGTTTTTTTATCCTAAGAGAATGGAGAGGAAATCTTCCTCAGAAACATCCTCTAATTCAACAATAGAAAGGATTACATTATAGTAACCTTCATCGTCGGGTTCATCCGATACAAGGATTTCGGGATTGATTGTCAAAGCCGGACGGACACCGACAATACCGAGATACGCATCGGCGTTGTCGTCACTACCATCACGAACTACATACCGAGCGTCGTACGCATTGTCGGCATTGGGAGAACGAAGCCACCAGTACCAAGATGTTGTTTCGTCTTCGGGTGCTCCGCTCAATGTGGTGTTGTCAATAGCTTCTTCGGTTGCCGTAGCAGATGCGTTTCTGCCGTTTCTGAAATAATCCCAACGATCACCCTCGTTGGTATTTCTTACCGAACTACCAAAGATGTTGGTTCTGGACGGTAAGAAAACCTTACGAGTGATGATTTCGTAATCGCGGTCAGCGCTATCGCATTGAGGTAAAGCAACCACGATTTCTGTCGGCATAATGGCTTCAAGTTCAGCCTCGCTGAAGTAAGCCAAGAAACCGGGGTGGTTCAGGTATGGCGTACCATCGTAAGTAAGTTCGCCAGTAGGAGGAGCATCGGTATCGTGCTGTGGATGATACCATTCGTCTCCTGTGCTGTTCAAGAATTGGTCGATATTGGAAACCGAGTATCGGTTATTACCATATTCTCTGCGGTATTCCTGCGGACTGTCGAGCTCTCTTGCGTCGAAAGCTCGGAAGTCTTCAATGTGCTCTGCTAAAAGAGTTGTGTCGGCGCTGTTTACTTTAATCCATCGAATGCTATGAGCGCCTTCGTTGCCCACGCAGTACGATCCAAATCTGACTTTTGCTCCGCAAGGGAGGCTGCTTACTGTACGCGACATAACCTACCATCCTTTCTGTGTTATATTAAAAGGCATCAACAGTATGTCCGAAAGCGTCCATCAGAATTAACTTGCGAATACTGCCGCCCTTTGCAAAATTTATGAAGTTAGATACACCGTAAGCCACGATTGCTCGAACCGTAGGCACAACGGAAAGTGTAATGTTGCAGGCAGACACAGGAGTTTCTGCCTTGGCTTCATCGTGAGAGAAAGCCATAGAGTTAAGGAAATCCTCAACCATCTTTCGGTTGTTCCAGTCCGCAGCGTAATGCTGTGCATCGGTCAACCTCATACGGAAGTCAAACATAGCTTTGACAAAGGTGTTACCTTTACACTTGCTGGCGATTTCACGGCGCAGGTCAATGTTGTCCACGCACAAGAAAACATAACCAGAAAGCTTCTGATTAACATATCCCTTGTCCACGAGTTTGAGATCCTTTTTGATTTCGGGATTGATGTCATACAACATATCCGCAAGCGCTTCGATCTTGAGCTTGCCGATGTCTGTCTGTCTGAACATCTGATTTGCGATGTTGTGGGGTTCCACATAGTCGAAATCGTAGAGAGTAATTTTCGTAAGACCAAACCTTACGAGGTTCTCTGCGACCGTAGATCCGATTGCCCCGCAACCGATAATATGTATTCGTTCTTTGCACATCTCAGGCTGAAAGAACTCATAAGACTTTGATAAATTCATACCTTACTCTCCTTTATGTGTTGAAAAAGTCCCTCTGTGTTCCGTAGTAATCGCTGGCATCGTCGTCCATATCTTCGGTGCCTCTGCCTTTCCAACCGCTACCTACATCAGATTTACCTTTCTGTTTTGTTTTATTTTTGCTTGTCGGCGTTGTTGTTACGGCAGGCGTTGTATTTTTTCCACCGCCACCGTTATACCCGCTATATCCACCGCCGCTGTATTGATAACCAGAACCGCCGCCATACTGATAGCCGCCGGTGTATTTATGTTCGACAACCTGCTTGTTTGCCTCGTCGATAAATTCATCGAGGTCGCACTGGTCATCCATAATGCCGTACTCGATTTCATTATCTTCGTACATCGTATTGTTTTGCAGGTCGTAAATTTTGGTTGTGTGCTCCAGACGCTTATTCCAAATCATAAAGATATAGTACATATCGTCTGTGAGCTGTGCAAGGATTTCTTCCTGATGATTCTTATCAACAGGAGATGGAGAAGTCTGCATTTTCACATGACTATGACCTTGCATAATGATGTGGTTAAAGCGATCATCTTCATCGTTTTCCATAAGCCACATCGCATATTTTTCGGTATCCATATCAACGGTCGTTCCAGTAACCGTCTGAGGATACACAAGAATGTCGGAAATAACGAATGTCTTTTCGTCCATACGCTCGCCGACACCGTGCCAAGCAACCTCTGACTCGAAAGCCATAAGCAGACTGACCATTTTGGCATAAGCGGTAGGCGTGAACAAAATCTTCGCCTTTTCTTCGTTTTTGTAAGTGAAGTTCTTGCTGTAACTCAACTTACCATCAGCCATTTTCATTTCTGAAAGGGCTTTTGCAAATTCCTGCACCGCCTGCTGTTTCAACTCAGGCGTAAGCTTGATCGGTTTTGACATTATTCAGACACCTCCGTATTGTTTTCTTGTGCTTCAAGCCATCTCAACGCTTCGGTGGGCGAGCAAGAAGTACCATCGGGAAGTTCAATAATCTTCTTTGCACCAGAAGCAAAAAGTGCTTTCAGTACATAAGGGAATGTTGCGCTTTCGCCAACATTGATACTCTTTGCAGAACATACACACTGCTCAATAGCGCCGATGTTATCGCCACTTCTCAACGCTTCCTCGATAAGCGGTTTCTGATTACCCAAGCAACTGTGACGATGGATATGCATATTGGGGAGCATATCGTGGTACTCAACCGGGTACTGATAACCGCTGGGTGCTTCAACCCAACCAGTCAGGTCAATTACATAGTGGGCACAAGTCTTAATTCTGAGTACGGGTTCATCCGAGAAGATTGCGTCCATAAATTTCTTACGAACTTTAACATCTTCAAACACTTCATTAGTTACATCGTAGTCGTAGTACATATAACCATCAAAGTTAGAGCTGATTCTGTCGTACATCTCTACATCAAAGTTTTCGAGATAGCACTTAACGATAAATTCCAACTGTGTAGAATTAACTCGTACAGGGTCAAGATGCTTATTACACACAAAATAATCCGAGATTTCGGACTCTTTGCAACCAGAGTTGATTTGTGCCATCAAGCCAGCACGCTCAAGCATCTTGGATTCACGCTGACGGATAAAATCTCTGTACTGATTTACATTGCGGTCGATACTGTTTTCGAGGTTGCTAAGCTCTCTATCCACATTACTGAGATGCTGACGCTTAGCAGCAGTTTCAAAACCGCCCAACATTTTTTCGATTTTCTTGCCACGGAAATCATATTTATTTGCAAAATCCTCAATCATACGCTCGTAGCCAGTCGCTGTCTTCTGGATTAAGGATTTAACTAACTCGCGTTCTTGGTCTTCCAAAGGCTTATCTTTGAAATACCAAGGAAGAAGACGAGAAATTAAAGACTGAACATAGTGATACAGTCTCAGGTTGAGATTATCAACGAAAACCGCAACACTTCTATCTTCTTCGTTTATATAAAAACGCATATTGGCTTGCTTTGCGACAAAAGCACTCAAGTCTTTAAGCTCCACAAACTTGGGATAAACTCTCGTGAACGACTCGTCAATAGCCGCCAATGCTGTGCTTCTGTTGTTTTCTGACGCACTGTTAAAACCGCAAACCAATATGGTGTTATTGTCAATGCAATGATCTGACAAGTAAGTAATCTTGTCAGTTTCTCCATAATCTCTGAGATAAGACTCGCGGGGAGTGATAACTCTTACTCTCAGACAAATGGTATCGTCTTTGGACATTCTCGGAGCAACGAGTGCTCGGAGTGTCGCAACAAACGAGGTGTCGTTACTGTAACAATCACCAAAGATGTTAGGGAAAAGTTCGTTTGCGATTTCACTCGTCAGAGTCAGGTAATTGATATTTCTTGAAAACATACTATGCCTCCTGCTCCGCAGTATGGAAAAGCCCCGGCAAGTCCATACCTGCCGGGGTTCCGTTACTTATTTATGTATTTTTTCTGGTGAATGCTTAGGCGTTATCTGCCTTAACGACATTCAAGAGATAGCACTTCTCAGTGATGCCGAGATCCGCGAAGGTCTTGTCAATCTCACCGGGCTTCAAAGAAGAGCCGTCGAGATGCATAGTGCCGGAAGTGTAGTCGATGCCGTTGTCCTCAAGGACGGCGCGGAGAGTGGTGTTTTCGTCAACGATGACAGATTCTCTCTTAACATTGTTACCAACAGTTACCTTAATCATAAATCGTAATTCCTTTCGTTCTTCAAAAATTTTTGATTGGGGTTAAATCGGCGGCGAGGATATTTCACCCCGCCGCACTCGGTCGGATGTTCGGATGTTGTGGAGCTGTGATTACATCACAGTAATGCTCTCACGAATCGTTGCCTTTTCCTCAGCAACAGATGCCAAAGCGGTCTCGAACTGAGCTTCAACAGCGTTGAGCTTGATGATCGCGGTGCCAACAGCATCTTCGGCGTAACCCATAGCGTCGGTAGTGCCGGCAGGAAGTTCCATAGTGATAATGGCTTTCTTGTCAGCGTTCTTGGACGCACTGCCGAAGCTTGCGCCGTAAGCGTTGATGTTACCCTTGCCGGTAGTAGTACCCACCTTGAAAACTACGGTCTTGCCGTCATCATCAAGGAGAGTCAATGCCTTGGGGTTGTGCTTCTCAAGAGTCTTAATAGTCTCCAGAGTGTGTGCGGATTCGACAACCATAGCGTCGCCTGCAATAATGATTCTTGCCATAATAGGCTCCTTTCCTGAGCTTTTCGCTCGTCCATAAAGATATGTATTCCATTCGCTATCTCTCTGCCAAACGGTAAACAAGGCAAACCGATAAGAGAGACATTGCCCACCCCAAACCTCGTGGCGGTTGGAACCATTTGGGGCTACCCAGCCGAAGCTGGGCTTTTTATTTTCCGAAATAAAGCCACCAAGCAAAACTCTTGTAGCCAATTCGCTCACACTCAAGTGCTTTAATTTTTTCGTTGTTAGCAACATATAGATCAATTTGTTTAGTAACGAGTTCATTCGATTTTAACTCAGGATACAAACTAACCAGCACAGTTGGGCTTTGATTTGAGAATTCTTTTAGCGTGTTTGACTCATAATCTTTGTATTCCTCAACGAGAGTTGAAACCTGTTCCTCTATGTTTGCGTTTTCTTGTTTATATAGAGCAATTTTGTCGTCAACAACCATTCTGCCACTCAGGTGGATACCGACCGCAATCATCACAATGAAAGTGATGATAGAAATTACGGCACCAATACCAATGCAGACTTCGTAAAAGCAGGAATAATCCGGTTTATTCCAACCTCGTGGTGATGTGAAATAGAGAATAACTCCCGCCACAAGAAAAGCCAAACCAATTGCTAAAATAACGATTAACATATTTATTCTCCTTTCAACGCCTTCTCAACAGGCTGATAGCGTTCAGAGTTCAGAGTTTCAAGCAGACACTCAAACGGGTCAGTCTTGCCACTCATAACCATCTTGCAGATGTTCACGGAGAAACCGCTTACCAACGCAACACCCAGATCGTTCTCGCGAACAGGGATTGTATTGGTTCTGGAGTTTACATTCCAGAAAACCAAGCGAGGAATTTTGTAACCGGCGCTTCTGTACTTGGCTTCAATAACCTTGAACAGGTTTGCACTCACGCCGCCATAGTTTCTACCGTTACAACATACCGCACCATCGAACTCCATATCGGAGATAATGAGAATGTTTGCGGGAATATCCTCTTGGCTCATATTGTTGCGAACCGCAGTGCTCAGAATGAGGTCGAACACCGCTTCAATGTTGGTATTGGCAACCTCATTGTGTCCCAAAGCGATGGAGAGCTTGTCGCGCAAACTCTTACCGGGACTCATATCAACGAACTGAGGACGAGAAGAGAAGGTGATGTACTTATCCTTAAACTCACCAGAAGAACGCTCTGCGAAGTAGATTGCCAAAGCGTTTGCGACTTCAAGAGCCGTCGTGCTTGTGCCGCCGACCGTAGTAGTCATCGAACCAGAACCATCGGCAACAACAATTGTGTTACCACAACCCTCAACCAAATCTGGAAGATTTTTCCACAGACCCTCAATGGTTGCGTCATAAGCCTTTAACCTTGTACGCCATCCATTGCTGTCGGTGTACTTATGCACAATGTCGTGCGGGAAAAGCGTACCGGCGTTGATTTTAACTTCGCCCTTTTCGAGCTGAGCCAAAAACTCTCTGCGTCGCTCTTCATCGTTACGCAGGAACGCATCGTTGTAAATCAGGTTTGCACGGGAAGGAACCGCCTCATACTTGATGTCGCCCCACTGTTTAGCGGACATCTTAACCTCAACGACATCAATG